>CAZAOD010000001.1:0-74003 GCA_964486675.1 uncultured Planctomycetales bacterium
TCCGCCTACCAGAAGAAGACCCCAAGAAGCGCTCTGTCGTCTTTCCTCGCTCGCACTGTCTTTCATGCAAGAAAACAATTCCGTGGTATGACAATATCCCTCTGGTGAGTTTCTTGATGTTGGGCTGTAAATGTCGTTTCTGCAAAATAGCTATCTCCGGAAGATATTTCTTGGTGGAGCTTTTGACCGGTTTAGCGTTCGTTGGTTTTTATAAGTTCTTTGGTTTAACGCCTATTCTCATTCCATATTTGGTCATGCTTTGTGGGTTCATTATTTCGACCTTTGTTGATATTGAGCACCGCATCATCCCCGATGAAATTAGCATTGGCGGCATGGTGGTCGGTTTTATTTTTAGCTTTTTTATCCCAGAGCTTCATGGGACAACGTCGGTATGGCTTTCTGCCGGCCGAAGCTTGCTGGGGATCCTGATCGGTGGAGGGGCTATTTACGCTATGGGGCTGATCGGCGATTTTATATTCAAGAAAGAAAGCATGGGCGGCGGGGATGTCAAATTCATGGCTATGGTTGGCGCATTCTTGGGTTGGAAACTTGCGCTTTTAGCCTTTTTTATCGCGCCATTTTTTGGTGCGATCTTTGGCATCATTGTCAAGATCAGGACCAAAGAAAGTCTTATTCCCTATGGGCCATTTTTGGCCGTAGGATCGCTGATCGCGTTATTTTTCTCTCAAAAGATCTTTGATTGGATCTTCGCCTTGTACGGCATCTATTGATCCTCTTAAGACGGCCTGATGCCAGCTTTGTTTTATTGACAGGATTTTTGATTGTTGCTACAATCCCGCCATGTTAAGAAATATCGCTCTCGTTGGATTCATGGGCTCAGGCAAGACAACGGTGTCTTGTCTTCTGGCGCAACATCTTCATTACCGACTTATCAGTACGGATGCGTTGATCGTTGAACAAGAAAAGATCTCTGTGGCTCAGATCTTTGCCGTCAAAGGTGAGCAATACTTTCGCTCTCTTGAAAGAAATATCATAGAGCAGCTTAGTGGACAGCAGGGATTGGTGATCGATTGTGGTGGCGGGATAGTGTTGCAGCAAGAAAACATGGATCGATTGCGGTCGTCCGGTCTTATTGTTTACTTGAAGGCAACGGTAGATATCCTGCACGAACGTACACGCCACAGCAAGGAACGACCATTATTAAACGTTGAAGATCCCAAAGCAAGGATCAAGAACTTATTAGCCCAGCGTGAATGTTTGTATCAGAAAGCAGATGTGACGATCGACACTTCGCAGAAAACAGTTGCGCAAGTGGTCGATGAGATTGCGGAGCGTGTTTTTCGTGGATCAGCGTGATCAAATACTCGCTTTAAATGCCGTTCCCGGGCTTGGCCCGCAGCGTATCAAAAAAATTTTTGATCATTTTGGTTGTGGTCAGAACATTTTTGCGCTTCATGAAAATGATCTTCTTGCGGCGTCATTTCTTCCAGATGTTGTTGTCAAAGAGATCAAAAGGTTTCCCTTTCAAGAATTTTTATCCCAAGAGCATCAATGGATCGCCAAGAGAAGAGCCTCTGTTGTTACTTTCTTTGATCAGGACTATCCATCATTGCTCAGAGAGATCGCGGACCCGCCGATCGTTCTATATGCTTGCGGCAATTGTTCATTATTAAAAGATCTTTGCCTTGCTGTGGTAGGTTGTCGCAAGGCTTCCGTGTATGGCATCATGACGGCAGAGCGTCTTGCTGAGGAATTAGCGCAATATCAGCTTGTTATTGTTTCAGGACTTGCGAAGGGGATCGATGCCGCGTCCCATCGAGGTGCGTTGCGCGTTTGCGGCAAAACGATCGCGGTTTTGGGAACAGGGTTAAACCATATATATCCTCAAGAGAACAAGAAATTGTTTGAAGCGATCGCCGAGCAAGGCCTGATTTTGTCAGAGTTTTCCATGTCCACGCCTGCCCGTAGCGGTCATTTTCCCCGTCGCAACCGTATTGTCAGCGGGCTCTCTTTGGGAGTTGTTGTTGTGGAGGCAGCGAAACGAAGCGGAGCATTGATCACCGCAGACCTAGCCTTAGAGCAGGGTCGGGATGTTTTTGCTGTTCCAGGAAAGATCGATGCGATCAGCGCCCAAGGCACCAACATTCTTATCCAGCAAGGAGCAAAACTGATCAGCTGTGCTCAAGATGTTCTCGATGAGCTTGGCCTTGAGTTGAAACCGGTTGAAGAAAAGAGTTCTTTGCCTCTTTTGTCAAGTTGCCAAGCACGTACGAAGGATCTTAAAGTTCAAGAAAAGAATGTGCTCCATCTGCTGTCCAAAAGTCCTATTACGCTTGATGCTCTCTGCCAAGCAAGCGGGTTGCCCATGACCCAGCTGTACAATGTCCTGCTTAGCCTTGAACTGAGAGGTTTTGTTCGCCAAATGCCCGGAAAATTGTTTGTCATACGATAAAAATCCTTTATAATACACATATTAATATAAATATTATACGAAGGAAATATTATGGCAAAATCCCCAAAAGCTTTGGTCATCGTCGAGTCTCCGGCGAAAGTAAAAACGATCAACAAGATCCTTGGCGATCAGTATAAAGTTGTTTCTTCGATGGGCCATGTCATTGACCTGCCTAAGTCGACTTTAGGGATCGACATTGAACATGATTTTAAACCTAAGCTGATCGTTATCCGCACCAAGCAGCAAACGCTAAAGAAATTAAAGGCAGAGGCGAAAAGCAAAAAAGAGATCTATATCGCCACAGATCCTGATCGCGAAGGGGAAGCGATCGGCTGGAATTTGGCTCAAGAAATTTCTGAGGGAAAGAAATTGTACCGAGTTGTTTTTCACGAGATCACCAAGGAAGCTGTTCTCAAAGCTTTTAAAAATGTTCGTGAATTTGATAAAAAAAAGATCGATGCGCAGACCGCGCGTCGCGTCTTGGATCGCCTGGTCGGTTATCATTTAAGTCCTTTGCTATGGAAAAAGGTCGGTTCAGGTTTGAGCGCCGGCCGCGTGCAGTCCGTTGCCTTGCGCTTGATCGTCGAGCGTGACCGCGAGATCGCCGCTTTTATTCCTCAGGAATACTGGGAGATCACAGCTGATCTCAAACGAAAAGACGGAGTAGATGTTATTACGGCGTCTTTAGAAAAGGTCGAACAAAAGAAACCAGAAATCACATCTCAGGCGCAAGCCCAAGAGCTTGTCGCCCGTATTCATCAGCAATCATTTCAGATCTCTGATGTGACGGAAAAGGAAGTCCGTCGCAATCCCACGCCGCCGTTTATTACGAGCACACTGCAACAAGAAGCATTTAATAAGCTTGGATTTAATACAGCGCGCACAATGATGATCGCGCAAGAGCTTTACGAAGGGGTTGACTTAGGCGACGGGGAAACCGTTGGCTTGATCACGTATATGCGTACGGATTCAGTGAACATCGCTGATGAAGCGAAAAAACGTGTGCGTGATTATATTGGGCAGAACTTTTCTTCGGAATATTTGCCTGCAACGCCTAATGTTTATAAATCGAAAAAAAGCGCCCAAGAAGCGCATGAAGCGATACGTCCATCGGATGTTTTTCGCAAGCCGCAAGATATCCAAAGTTTTTTAACGGAGGATCAGTACAAGATCTATGAATTGATTTGGCGTCGTTTTGTCAGCTGTCAGATGATGCCAGCAGTTTTTTTACAAAAGCGCATTTTGATCACGGCTGGAGAATTTAATTTCAGCGCTTCAGCATCCACGTTGAAGTTTGACGGATATCTTGTCCTTGATCACGGCAGCGAAGAAAAAGAAAAGCAGATCGATCTGTCGAAATTCCAGAAAGAGGATATCTTAGAGCTTGTTAAGGTCGATCCTAGCCAGCACTTCACAAAACCGCCGCCTCGTTATTCAGAGGCAACCTTGGTGCGCGCTCTGGAAGAAGGAGGCATTGGACGACCGAGCACCTATGCGCCGATCATTCACACGCTTGTTTTTCGTAACTATGTTGTTCGGGACAAAGGATATCTGTCGTCAACGGAGTTAGGGCAGAAAATATGTGATCTTCTTATCGAATACTTTCCAAAAGTCATTAATGTGAACTTTACTGCCACGATGGAAGATCATTTAGACTTGATCGAAGAAGGAGACCTTGAGTATCTAAAGTTGATCCAGGAATTTTATCCACCGTTCAAAGAAGAGCTCGATTACGCGATGGCGACGATCGAAAAAACGACCATGCTGACAGATCGTCAGTGCCCTGATTGCGGAAAACCTTTGGCGGTCAAGTGGGGCAGGCGTGGAAAATTCCTTAGCTGTTCAGGATTCCCCGAGTGTCGTCATTCCCAGTCATTCGCCACTGGCGTCAAATGTCCCGAACAAGGATGTGGCGGGGAGATCGTTGAGCGTCGTTCAAAACGAGGAACGACGTTTTACGGGTGCAGCCGTTATCCGGACTGTAATTATACAGCGCGGCAGCTTCCGAAGGCTGTCTGACAGACCACATACTTATGAACCGATACGTTGAAAAGTTTATATCGTATCTGGATATTGAGAAGAACTATTCCAAGCATACGTTGCTCAATTACAAGATCGACCTGGATGAATTCTTTTTTTATCTGCAGGAAACACCTATTGAGCGGGTGGATTATTTTCATCTTAGACGTTATCTGGGAAATTTGCGCAGCAAGAACTTGAAGCCTCGTACGTTAGCGCGAAAACTTTCAGCCTTGCGTAGCCTGTTTAAGTTTCTTTTTCGGGAAGGCCTTATCAAAAAGAATCCATCGGCGCTTTTAATGACGCCTAAGCTGGACAAGAAACTCCCGCATTTTCTGTCAGAGGTCGATACGGTAAGGCTTTTAGAAGCCCCACCCGTTGATCAGAAAGCAAGCCTGCGTGACCGCGCTATCCTTGAAACGCTTTATAGCACCGGTATGCGTGTCAGCGAACTTGTGTCGCTGAATAAAGGGAGCATCGATTTTATCAGCAATATCGTTAAGGTTGCCGGAAAAGGCAAGAAAGAACGGCTGATCCCTATTGGGAACACAGCCCTTGATCTGGTAAAAAAATATCTGGATACGCGGCCACATCAGTCAGATGCTATTTTTCTTAATCAGCACGGACGACGTTTGACTGATCGCAGCATTCGCAATATTGTCAATAAGTATATTGAGAAGGCCAGCATTCAATCAAAGATATCGCCCCATGCTTTACGGCATTCCTTTGCCACGCATCTGTTGAACGCGGGAGCGGATCTGCGTGCCGTGCAGGAGCTTTTGGGCCATGTTAATTTATCGACGACACAAATTTATACGCATATGACCACGGAAAAATTAAAAACTATCTATAACAAAGCGCATCCGAGAGCGTGATCTGTGATGATCATTTATGACATTCTTTTGATTTGCTTCGCGATCGTTTACGTCCCCATCTTGGTTTGCCGCGGAAAGTGGCATTCGGGATTCTGGACACGTCTTGGATTTTTCACCGCCGACGATCTTGGTCTTGCATCCGGAAAAAAGCGTATTTGGGTCCATGCGGTGAGCGTTGGAGAGGTTCTATCGATTAAGAAGTTTTTGATCAAAGTGCGCGCGCAATATCCTCAACATCAGATTGTTGTTTCGACTGTTACCCGGACAGGTTTTCATGTGGCTCACTCCGTGATCGCGCAAGGTGAAGTCGTGGTGTACGCTCCTTTAGACCTAAGCTTTATTGTGCGTAAATATATGCGCATTATTCAACCTGTTATTTTTTTGAATGCAGAAACAGAGATCTGGCCGAATCTTTTCATGGAATTGCGTCGACGGTCTATTCCGGTCATTCAGATCAACGGACGCCTGTCTGACAAAGCATTTTCACGTTATCGACGCTTTCAGAGGTTGTTGGCGCCCGCGATCAAGGCCTTTGCTTGTTGCTGTATGCAAACAGAATTGGATGCTCAGCGCATGATGTTTTTGGGTGTCGAGACTGGGCGTGTCCATACTGTCGGGAACATGAAGTTTGATGATACGTTGCCTCCTCAGGAGCAAAAGATATCGGACTCTCAAGACAGCGCTCAGATCATTACGCTGATCGCGGCCAGCACACATCCTGGAGAAGAAAAGATTGTCCTGGAGATCTTGAGAGACCTTAGAAAACAATTTTCTCATTTACGATTGTTCTTGGTCCCGCGCCATCCAGAGCGCGCAGACAGTCTTGTGTCCCTTTGTCAAAAGATGGATTTTCATGCTATTAAATTTTCTCAATTATCAGCTACCCCTTTGTCACCACAGACCATTGTCATTGTTGACACGATCGGCCAGTTACGCTCCCTTTATCGATCGGCGGATATTGTCTTTGTTGGCAAAAGTCTTACCGTCAAGGGAGGGCAGAACATTATTGAGCCTGCGCTTTACGCGAAGCCGATCATCGTTGGCCCGTTCACAGAGAATTTTCGTGATATTGTCAGCATCTTCATTGACCATCAAGCATTGATCCAGGTCAAAGATGAGAGCGAGCTAAAAGCGGCTATTACAAGACTTATTCAGGATCCCACCTTGCGTGTCGCCTTGGGCGATAAAGCCCAGAGCGTGATCGCTTGTCATCAAGGGGCGACGGAGAAAACCTTTGGTTTCGTAAAGGCCTTTATAGGAGCCACATGATCAAAAAATATCTTTCTGATCTGATCGTTCAGGACCGTTGTGACGTGATCTCTCGTTTTATAAAAGGGTGTTTGCGTGGCTTGTCGTATATTTACTTTTTGGGATCAAGGTGTATTCTTTTGTGCTATCAGACAGGGGCCTTAAGGCAACGATATCTTGCTAAGCCAACGATCAGCGTTGGGAATTTGACACTTGGAGGAACGGGAAAAACGCCATTGGTGGGTTTTTTAGCAAAGATGCTTCAGCAAAAAGGGCGGCGCCCGGCGATCTTGACCAGAGGCTACATGACCTCAAAACATTTTTCTGATGAGGTAGCGTTGTATTGTCAGATGCTTCACGATATCCCAGTTGAACAGGGAAAGGACAGGGTTTTATCCAGTCGTAAGGTCCTGCAGGACCATCCGGATATCAATGTTTTCTTGCTTGATGATGGGTTTCAACATTGGAAAGTCAAAAGGGACCTGGATGTCGTGACCATTGATGCAACGGATGCCTTCAGCAATGGTTTCTTAATGCCGCGTGGGTTCTTGAGAGAACCGTTAACCGCGCTTAAGCGGGCAGATGTGATCGTTCTGACAAAAGTTGATCTGGCTCCAGAAACTCTCTCTCGTGTTTATCAGCAGATCAAAGAGAATAATTTTCACGCGATCTTTGTTGAAGCCGTGTACCAGCCGATCAAGTTGATCAATCTTAAAGATCCGCAGCAATATTATGACCCAAGCTTTCTAGAGCACAAAGATGTATGTCTTTTTTCCGCGATCGGCAATCCTAAAGCATTTAAGAAAACCGTTTATGATCTTAAGGCGAACATTCAAAAAACATTTTCATTCCTCGATCACTATGTTTATACGAAGGAAGATATTGAGCGGATGATGCTTCGTGACCGCCCAAAAAAGACAACGATCTTTGTGACGACTCAGAAAGATGCTGTTAAGCTTGAAGGGTTGCTGTCCGAGGTCCCATCTTCTGTTGACTTATTTGCATTAGCTGTAGAGATGAAAATCATTAAGGGAGAAAAAGAGTTTGAACGCAGAATTGATTCTGTTTTATTGTGTTAAAGTTTTCGCGGCGATTGTACAGCGTTTGCCGTTAACGGTTGCCTTGTGGTTGGGGCGCATGATCGGTCTTTTAGGATACCTTTGCGATCATCGTCACCGGTCATTGGCTTATGCCAATCTAAAGATTGCTTTCGCGCGTGAAAAAAAGACCAGCGAGATCAAGCGTATTTTACGCAGGACATTTGAGAATTACGGACAGAACTTGATCGAGTTGTTGCGCCTTCCTGTCATTGACCCAAAAACATATATCAAGGTCGAGGGCCGAGAGCATGTGGAGAGGGCATTGGCCCAGGGAAAAGGCCTTATCTTTCTGGCTATGCATTTTGGCAGCTGGGAACTGTGCAATTTTATTCCTCAGCTTTTTCATCATCCCTATAAAGTCCTTGTGAACCCTCAAAAGCGCTATTCTCGCCTTGATGACCTTCTTAATTCTTATCGGCAGAAAGCTGGTGCTGGCCTTCTCAATCCTGGCGTTAGCACGCGTGCGTTCATTCAGACATTAAAGGATAATGAAATGGTTGGCATGGTCGTTGATCAAGGAGGCAAGACGGGGAATCTGGTGAAGTTTTTTGGCCGTGACGCATCTATGTCGACGGGTGCCGTCAGGATGGCGCTTAAGCTGGATGTGGCGGTTTGTTTTTGTGTCTTGATCCGCGAAAAAGGCTACCATCGTCTTATTATTAAGCCTCAGCTGGCGCTTGCCAAATCTCGGGATTTAGAGGATGGTCTTCAGCAGGGTTTGTCCGGCATCGTTCATCTGATGGAAGAGAACATCAAGAAGCATCCCTCGGAGTATATGTGGTTTTACAAGATCTGGAAATACTCAAAAGAGTCTACGATCGTTGTGCTTAATGATCGTAAGCTTGGTCATTTACATCAATCGTTGGCTGTTGCGGGTCAGATCCAAAGAGCACTGGCTCAGCGAGCGATCCAGTCCCACCTGGAAATCATTGATATTGAATTTAAGAGTAAGACGCGTGAAAGAGTTTTTTCTGGGATCAGCTTCGCGAGCCATCGCCGAGTTTCTCAAGGACGTCTTCGCTATCTAAAATGGTTCTTGCAAAGAAAATCCTTCTTAGAGGTTATGAGCGTTAAGGGAGATTTTGTTATTTCCTGTGGGTCGTCCACGGCAGGCGTGAATTATTTTTTATCACAAGATTATCGTGCAAAAAGCATTGCTATCCAAAAGCCTGGGATCCTTGATCTTGATCGTTTTGACCTTGTTGTTTTGCCTGAGCACGACCGAAGTGTTTTTTATGAGCGTCAAAAGAACGTCCTTTACACAAAGGTCGCTCCGAATTTGATCACTCAAGAATATATTCAGTCGCAGGGCGATCAGCTGATGATGAAATTTCCAGCGTTGCGACATCGCAAAGGCATAAGGGTCGGTGTTCTTTGGGGAGGGGAATCAAAGCACCATGCGATCCCATCACCATTAGCCAGAATGGTCATGGATCAGCTGAAAGAAGCCGTTGAATCTCTGGATGGTCAGATGTTGCTGACGACATCCCGGCGCACATCGCAAGAAACAGATGATGCGATCCGTGAGGCGTTGCGCGGATTTGATCGTTGCATCTTTTCTGTTATGCCGAATCACCATAACATCGTTGAGGCCGTAGGTGGGATTTTAGGGTTGTCGGACATCTTAGTTGTTTCTTCTGATAGCATTTCAATGGTTTCTGAGGCTATCAGTTCCGGGAAGAAAGTCATTGTTTTCAAACCAGAAAAGCGTGTCCTTGGCACATGTAAGCATGATGTCTTCGTTGAAAAGCTAAGCGTTCAAGGGCATATTCTTGTCTCTGAGGCCAAGGATATCGGGCATTTTCTTTGTCGTGTTGCAAAAGAAGGTCTTGTGACTAAGCCAGTGGACCAGCAAGAGGACATATTTAAGGTTGCTCAAGAGATCATATGAAAATCTTACAGATCCTTCCTGAACTTAATGTGGGCGGTGTTGAAACAGGCACTATTGACCTTGCGCGCTATTTGACGGAACATGGCCATGAGGCCGTTGTGGTGTCCCATGGCGGAGCCCTTGTTCCAGAGCTAAAAAGTGCTGGCGCTAAGCATTATACATTGCCAGTCCATCAGAAAAATCTTTTGACCATGTTTTGGTCCATGAAAAGACTTCAGAGGATCATCATCCAAGAAAAAGTTGATATTGTTCATGCGCGTTCGCGTGTGCCAGCGTGGGTGGCATATTTTGCCTGCCGCAAAACAGGGGTCCCATTCATTACGACATGTCATGGGTATTATTCGAAGCATTTTTTTAGTGTTGTGATGGGATGGGCCAAGCTGATCATCGTTCCCAGTCGGGTTATCGGCCATCATATGGTTGAAGATTTTGGTGTTCCACTTGAAAGTATTCGCTGTATCCCTCGCAGTGTTGATATCCGTAAATTCAACATCCCCAGAGACGAAGATCCAAAACGTCATCCGGTCATCGCGATCGTTGGCCGTATTACCCCTTTGAAAGGGCACGAATATTTTTTAAGGGCGATGGCTCGCGTTGTTCGTCAGATGCCATACGTAAAAGTTTGGGTTATCGGTGATGCTCCCTTGGAAAAAGAGTCTTACAAAGAAGGCTTGTTGAGCTTGACGAAGCAGTTAGGGCTTGTGAACTGTGTTGAATTTTTAGGCAACCGCAAGGATATTCCTCAGCTCCTTTCAAGAGTAGATGTTCTTGTTCTGTCGACGGTAACGCAAGAGTCATTTGGCCGTGTCATTCTCGAAGCGCAAGCAGCGGGTGTTCCTGTTGTCGCTACGCGCGTAGGAGGGGTCGTTGATATCATCGAGGAAGGGGAAACCGGACTTTTGGTAGCCCCTAGACAGCCAGATGAGATGGCTCAGGCCATTCTTAGGATACTCAATGACACCTCGTTATCAAAAGCGATCGTTGCTAATGCCAAAAAGAAGCTTTTAGAAGAGTACACCTTAGACCACATGGCAAGTCAAACGCTGGCTGTCTATCAGGAATTATTGCAAACGGTCCATCTTTTAGTGATCAAGTTGAGCGCGATCGGAGACGCGTTACTGATCACACCATCATTGAAAGCGCTAAGGGAAAAGTTTCCTTTTGCGAGGATCTCTTGTTTGGTGGGACCATCTATCAGGGAGCTCTTGCAAAGGTGCCCTTATGTGGACGAAATCATTGTCTATGATCCGAAAGGAAAGCATCGCGGAAAGCTTGGCCTTTGGCGGCTTGGACGCACGCTGCGCAAACATCATTTTGATAAGGTGATCGATCTTCAGAATAATCGAAAAAGTCACTTGTTAGCATTTTTGAGTTTTTGCCCTGAACGTTATGGCTATAAGAATAAGAAATGGGGATTTTTATTGTCGCGAGGCATTAAAGATGATCAGGGGATCTTACCGGCTATCCCGCACCAGTTTCGTGTCTTAAAGCAGGTTGGGATCAGCATGGAAGAAGATGTTAAGCTAGAAGTCTGGCCTTCGCCTCAGGATTACCGCTATGTTCGAGAACTTTTGGAAGGTTATTGGCTTGCAAAAGGGGTAGCGGTCGTTGGTATTAATGTTTCAGCTTCAACCCGTTGGCCAAGCAAGAATTGGCCAAAAGAGCATATTGCGAAGCTTTGCGATCTCTTGGCGGCGAAAAATATTCGTGTTGTTTTGACTGGGCTAAAAATCGATCAACCGGCCGCTCAGGCGATCATAAAGCTTACTAAGGCAAAACCCATTGACCTCACAGGAAAGACAACAGTTCTGCAAATGGCTTCGCTTATTCAGCAATGTTCAGCTTTTGTTGTCTCGGATTCCGCGCCTATGCATCTTGCCGCAGCAGTAAGCACGCCGTTTGTTGCCCTTTTCGGTCCGACGGATCCTTTTCGTCATTTGCCCCCGGCAAAAAAATATAAGGTCATTGCGTTAAAGCCGCATTGTGCGCCGTGCTATCAGGGGTATTGTCCGATAAAGACACATGCGTGCATGGCCAACATTTCTCCTCAGGCCGTTTTGCAGGAGATCGAGAGTTTAATCGAGAAAAAGCAGGAAATATGAACATACTGATCTTGGCAACACATTGCAATACCGGCGGCATTACCAGCTATGTTTTGACGCTTACCAAAGGACTTGTGCAAAAAGGACACAGTGTTCATATCGTGACAAGCGGCGGCGACAGAGAGAAAGAGTGTGAGCGGGTCGGTGCGATCCATGTACGTTTAAGTATACGCACAAAATCAGAGGTCAGCTATAAAGTTTTTATGGGTATACCAGCGATTATCAAGCTTGTAAAGCAGCAACAGTGTGATGTGATCCACGCCCAGACACGCGTAACGCAGGTCATGGCGGCAATTGTTTCATTTTTTACTCGGGTCCCGTATGTAGCAACATGTCATGGGTTTTTTAAGCCTCGATTTTTTCGTCGAATTTTTCCCTGCTGGGGGAACGCGACGATTGCTATCAGCCAGCAAGTCAAAGAGCATTTGATCAATGATTTTTCTTGCGATCCAAATAGCGTTTTTCTGCTGCCGCATGGTCTTGATGTATCCACAAAAGAATGGACGCCTCAAGAAAAAGAAGAAAGAAAGAACGTTTTGGGATTAAGATCAAAAACGATCATTGGTATTGTGGCGAGACTGTCGGATGTCAAGGGTCATGATGTGCTTATCCGCGCGATGCCGAAGGTCGTTAAGCAGGTTCCCGATGTGGATTTGGTTATTGTTGGACAGGGAAAAACAGAACCTTTTCTAAGAAAACTTGTCCATGAATTCTCACTGGAAAGCTATGTTCATTTTTTCCCGTCAGTTAACGGCGATGATAATCTTTTGCCTTTGTTCGATGTTTTTGTCATGCCTTCGCGGCAGGAAGGGTTGGGCTTGTCTGTGATGGAGGCTCAAGCGCAAGGACTTGCCGTTGTTGCCTCCAATGTTGGCGGGATCCCAAGCCTTATCGAGAACGGAAAGACAGGGGTTTTAGTTAGTAAAGAAAACCCGGAACAGCTTGCAGACGCGATCATTGATCTTTTGAAGGACACTGATAAGCGCAAAAGGATCGCGTGCGCTGCCCAGGCTTTTGCGATCAAAAATTTTTCTCTTGATCCGATGGTTCAAGGGACTTTACAGGTGTACGCTCAGGCACGTAAACTATGAAGCGAATCCTAGTCGTGAACGTAAATTGGTTAGGAGATGTTATTTTTTCTTCTCCTGTTTTTGCTGCTCTTCACAAGCAGTATCCTGGCGCGCGTATTTGCTGCTTGACCGTGCCGCGGGTTGCGGATGTCGCTCGGCAAATCCCTTGCGTTGATGATGTCATGATCTATGACGAAAAAGGGAAGGATCGTTTCTTGCTAGGCAAGGTCAGGCTTGTGCGTGAGATCAGAGCGCAAAATTTCGATGGCGCATTTTTACTGCATGGCTCTTGGACAAGGGCGTTATTGGTTTTCTTAGCTGGCATTCCCGTTCGTGTCGGCTATAACATAAAAAGGCGCGGATGGCTTTTAACCCATCGTGTGAATGTTCCTCAGGGCATGATACATCGAAGCGACCATTATTTGAATGTGGTTGAATCCTTCTGCGGCCTATCGACAGTCCCGCGCACAACCAGTCTTCGGGTTTCATCTGAAGATGTTGCTGCCGCTCAAGGACAGCTGGTATCTTTAGGAGTTAAGGAACATGATTTTGTAGTCTTGATGCATATTGGTGGCAATTGGCCCTTGAAGCGCTGGCCGATAGAGAATTTTGCGAAACTTTCTGATGCGTTGACAGAAAGAGAGAATACAAAGGTGGTGATTTGCGGCGGGGTAAGCGAACAAGTATTAAAAGAGCATATTCTCAAGGAAACAGTGCGCAAGCCGATCATCATGGTCGGACATACAAATTTTTCACAGCTTGTAGGCCTTATGAAAAGTGTCCATGTCGTTGTGTCTGCTGATTCGGGGCCGCTACATGTCGCAAGCAGCGTCGCAACTCCCGTCGTTGGGCTTTTTGGCCCAACACACCCGGATGTCACGGGTCCGCGTGGCGGGGGGCGAGCCTCTATTCTTTATTTTCATGTGGGTTGCAATATCAAGCCTTGTTATCATGAGCAATGCCAGGATAATATTTGTATGAAAGCGATTAGCGTTAAAGACGTGGTGGAAAAGATTGAACAAGTGCGAAATTAAAAAGATCCTTATTGTAAGCCTTACGAATATCGGGGACGTGGTCTTAACGTGTCCGGTGATCGATGCGCTCATCAATCGTTTTCCCTTAGCAGAAATTTCAGTCGTCGTTGGACCAAAAGCCCAGACATTGTTCGAGCGCAATCCTTATATCAAGAAGGTGCATGTTTTTACAAAGAAGGAGACCTTCGGTGAACTTATTTCTTTCGTTCAGCAGTTGAGACAGCAACGCTTTGACGCGGTCATTGATCTGCGCAACACAGCGTTAGGGTATTTCTTGGGAGCCCCATTTCATACTTCTGTTTTTGCGTGTATTGATCCTTACCTGCATAAGCGTGACCAGCATTGGCAGAGGTTGCAAAGTCTTTTTTCTGATGTGGAGCGCACAAAAAAACGTTATGCGATCTTTATTGATGAAACGATAAGAAAGAAGTCTGAGAATATTTTACGTCAGACCTTGGAGTATGGTAAAGGATATTGCGTGATCGCCGCTGGCTCTGCAGACCGAAAAAAGCGATGGACCGCAGATGGTTTTGTTTCTGTCTGTCAAGCGTTGGTCCAAACATATCGTATGCCTGTATTCTTTGTTGGAGACATCCTTGATTACGAAGGAGCAGAAAACATTATCAAAAAGGTCTCACAAGGGGCTGTTAATCTTTGTGGCAAGCTTTCCTTGTTGGAAACAACATGGGTTTTGCGTAATAGCCGTCTTTTGCTTTGTAACGATAGCGCGGCTATGCATCTTGCCAGCTATTTTGATGTCCCGACTGTCGCTTTGTTCGGGCCCACGGACCCGCGCAAATATGGTCCTTGGGGTGAGCGCAGCTGTTTTGTCCGAGCAAAGATGATCAATGAAGCTGGCGAAGGTCTTATGACCACTATCGACCCGCAAGAAGTTTTGGATCGCATGAAAGAGCTGATAGTTTTATGAAACAACGATATTTTAAGAATATTCTTGTTGTAAGAACTGACCGGATTGGTGATGTCGTCTTGACAACACCCGTTTTGGAGGCTCTGCGCAAGGCATATCCTTCGGCCAGGATTTCCATCATGGTGACATCCGCAACCAAGGACGTGGTAGAAGGTAATCCTTTTATCGATGAAGTGATTTCTTATGACAAGAGAGGTAAAGACAAGGGATTTCTTGGATTTTGGCGGTTTATTCGTTTTCTAAAGAGCAAAAAATTTGATCTCGCGATCAATTATCACTTGAAGAACAGAACTAATTTTATGCTGTTCCATGCGGGGATCCCAAACCGGATCGGTTTTGCAAATGACAAGTTCGGTTTTTTGCTGACGGAGAGCTATCCAGATCCTCGAACGGATGGGACTAAGCATGAAGCGGAATATTGCTTGGACTTGCTGCGAAATATTGGCGTTGATCACCAAGGATTCCAGGTTCATGTTCCGATCCACCGCGCCTCAGAAGTGTGGGTTGCAAAACTTTTTGCTGAAAATCATATCAATCCTGATGACCGGCTTATCGCGATCCATCCTGGGGCCAGCTGTCTTTCGAAACGTTGGCCTCCGCAGCGTTTCGCGGAAGTTGCCGATATTCTGGAAAAGGAATATCAGGCAAAGATTATCGTAATAGGCTCTGGCGATAATCAACTTGTCGCTCGGGAGGTTTTGTTGTCTATGAAGCAATCTGTTGTGGATATGACGGGACGAACGACTATAAGTCATTTGATCAGCCTTTTGAAAAGATGCGCCTTGCTGATCTCGAACGATTCTGGGCCTGTTCATTTGGCTGTTGGCGTTCAGACACCTGTGGTTTCGATTTTTGGCCGCAATCAAGCAGGCTTATCGGCTACTCGCTGGAAACCCTTAGGCGAGTTAGACATTGCTTTGCATCATGATATTGGATGCAAGGTTTGTTTAGCCCATAACTGTGATCGCCATTTTCAATGCTTGCGATCGATCACGGTAGACCATGTGGTAGAGGCCGCGCGGACGATTTTAAAGAAGAAAATATCGAAAAAAGATGAAAAAGACGATAATATTGTTAACCCCTGAACATGCGAGGTAATTCATGGCAGAGAGATTCGATCAGCGTGAGTTTGTCCGTGTCCCAGATTGTTCCGATGTTGTCTATACGCCTATTTCGTCAGGCAAAAAGACAAAAAGCGAGATCAAAGATATCAGCCAGGCAGGGATCTGCTTTATCTCAGAAGAAAAGCTTGAACCCGGAGCCACTATCGATCTGACGCTCACCTTGGAAAAGATCGGATTTTCTTTTGTCGCGCAGGGGGTCGTGAGATGGGTCAATGAAGTTGTGAAGAATAGGCGCTACGAGGTCGGTATCAAGTTCGTTGATCTTCCCGATCAAGATATACGTCGTTTGCTTAATTATATGAATTCCATGAAAAAGTTTGATAGTTATCGGTAAGATGTTCAGCGCCCTGCCTTTTTTGGCTGCATTTTCTAGAGATTTATTCGTTTGACGCTCTTTTTAAACTATGCTAAAATCGGCTCTTTAGTTGAGTCTTAAGAGAGCAAATTTGTCCTCCTTGCCGTATTAATACTTATAATAATTATGATCAATTTTCCAACACATATCATTTCTCGCTTCCGCGGAAAGAAGATCTTGGTCATCGGTGACATTATTTTGGACCAATATATCCATGGCGCCGTTGAAAGGATCTCTCCGGAAGCGCCTGTACCTGTTGTGCTGCAGGAGGGAGAGGCGCGCTTTACCCCAGGCGGCGCCGCCAATGTGGCCAACAATTTGAGCAGTTTAGGCGCGCGTGTTGTTCTCTCTGGTCAAGTAGGAGACGATCTAGAGGCGAGGATCCTGTATCGGGAGTTTAAAAAGCGCTGCGTTGGCACGGCGGGATTGATCAAAGATCTTAATGGCATGACGTCTTTAAAGACTCGCATCATTGCTCAGCACCAACAGGTGGTCCGTGTTGATCGAGAAAATGGGTCTGGCGTAAGCCCCGAAGCGAGTCAAAAGATCCTCGCGTTCATTGAGAAGAATTTCCATAAGTTCGACGCGATCATTTTGTCAGATTACGGTAAAGGTGTTATCACAAGGGACCTTGTCCGTCGAGTCTGCGCACTAAAGCGCCGGCACCATACGATCGTTACTGTTGATCCTAAGGTGGAGCATTTTAACTACTATCACCAGGCCACGTGCATAACGCCAAATCGAAAAGAGACTGAAAACGCGATCCGTAATATTATCATCACGCATGAAAAAGGGCGTCAGCTCAAGATCAGGAACGACAAGCTAAAGACCATCAAAGATGTTCGTTTGGCTGGACAAGAAATATTGAATTATTTGAATCTGGAATCTTTGCTTGTGACCTTGGGTGAGCAAGGGATGTGTCTTTTCCAGAAAGGCCAAGAGCCTTTTTTAATAGCCACAAAAGCTAAAGAAGTTTTTGATGTTACAGGCGCAGGGGATACGGTTATTTCTGTTTTTACGTTGAGCCTAGCAGCGGGGGCTTCTAAGCAGGAGGCCGCGATCCTTGCGAACTATGCCGCAGGCGTTGTTGTCGGGAAAACCGGAGCTGTCGCGGTGACTCCTAATGAAATTTTAGCTGCTATGACAGAGAGTTAATACTATGAAAGCTATTGGTGTTATTCCTGCTCGATACGGTTCTACGCGTCTTAAGGCAAAAGTGTTAGCGGATATTCTCGGAAAGCCTTTGATCCAGCATGTGTGGGAGGGGGCAAGGCGTTCGCAGTACCTTGATGATCTTTATGTGGCAACGGATGATGAACGTGTTAAGGTTGTCTGTGAAGGGTTTGGAGCAAAGGTTGTAATGACAAGCCCTGATTGTCAGTCGGGATCTGATCGCGTCATTGATGTGATCAAAGACATGAGCGCCGCGCATGTTCTTAATATCCAAGGTGATGAACCTTTGATCGATGGCAGCATTATCGATGGGCTTATTGCGGCCTTAAGAAAAGAAAAAGAGGCGCCTGTCGCGACGGTTATTAAACCTATCGTCAAAGAAGAAGACTTGAGTAATCCTAACATCGTTAAGGTTGTTGTTGACAGAAAAGGATATGCGCTTTATTTTTCGCGTTCTACGATCCCTTTTAACCGAGAGGCGGCAAGCTTTTCGACTCTTAAATATTACAAGCATTTAGGGATCTATGCGTATCAAAAAAGTTTTTTAATGAGCTTTAAGAAATTGCCTCGCTCGATTCTTGAGGAGACCGAAAAGCTGGAGCAGTTGCGCGTCCTGGAGGCGGGATACAAGATCAAGACAACGCTGACAGACAGAGAGACGTTGAGTGTTGATACGGCTGAAGACCTGGACAAGGTCAAGGCGTTTTTGCGAAAGGTTAAGAAATGAGTACGATCGTTTCGACAGGAAACATCAAGATGGGCGGGTCGAATCCTTTTGTTTTGATCGCAGGGCCATGCGTGATCGAGGGGCGAACATTCGCGCTACGTCTTGCGAGTGATCTAAAGGCGATCGCGCGCGAGGTAGGTGTGCCTTTTATTTTCAAGGCAAGTTATGATAAGGCCAATAGAACATCTTTGAATTCTTTCCGCGGTCCAGGGCTTTTAAAAGGGCTTGCAGTTTTGCACGATATTAAAGAACGTATTGGCGTTCCGATTCTCAGCGATGTCCACGGCGTGGATGAGGTCGCGGAGGCGGCGAATGTGCTGGACATTATTCAGATCCCTGCTTTTTTATGCCGTCAAACAGACCTAATTGTTGCTGCGGCTCAAACACGTAAGATCGTTAATGTCAAGAAAGGACAGTTTTTAGCTCCTTGGGATATCGGGCAGGTCATTAAAAAGATTGAGTCTCAGGGAAACAAAAAGATCCTTTTGACAGAGCGAGGCGTGACCTTTGGCTACAACAATCTTGTGAGTGATTTTCGTTCTGTTGAGATCATGAAGAGTACAGGTTATCCTGTTATTTATGACGCTACCCATAGTGTTCAGCAGCCAGGCGGCAAAGGGGATCAATCTGGCGGCAACAGTGAATATGTGCCCTTGCTCTCGCGCTGCGCTGTTGCGGCTGGAATTTCCGCTCTCTTTCTGGAGGTCCATCCTCATCCTAAGCAAGCCTTGTCGGACGGGCCTAATTCCTTGCCTTTGTCCAAGCTCAAAGGGTTGTTGCGAGGCTTAAAACAGATCGATCGTGTTGTCAAACAACGTTTTCATTAAAGGAAAATATGGTATTGCAAAGAGCAAAAAGTGTTATTACCGCTGAGCTTGAGGCTATTAGCCAACTAAAAGAAAGGTTAGGGTCAGAGTTCGTTGATGCGGTCGACATGCTGGCGAAATGTAAAGGGCGGGTGATCGTTTGCGGCATGGGAAAAACAGGTCTGATCGGACGTAAGATCGCGGCCACTCTTTCTTCGACGGGAACTCCGTCTTTTTGGTTGCATTCTGCTGAAGCGCTGCATGGGGACCTTGGGCAGGTAACAAAGATCGATGTCATGATCCTGATCTCTCACAGTGGCGAAACTGATGAAACGAAAAGCTTGCTGCCGCTGCTGAAAAAGATCGGCATCAAATCGATCGCGATCACCGGCAACCCCCGTTCATCTTTAGGCCGCTACTGTGATATTGTCTTGAATGTCGCTGTTAAAAAAGAAGGATGCCCTCTAGGCCTTGCGCCCATGGCGTCGACAACGGCCACCTTGGTGATTGGAGACGCGCTGGCGGCATGCTTGATCGATAAAAAGAATTTTAGGCGAGAAGATTTTGCTTTTTATCACCCCGGAGGATCCTTAGGCAGGAATCTTTTGCTTCGCGTCGCAGATATCATGCGCACAGGCTCTCAATATGCTAAGGTCAAGCCTTCTTCATCCGTCAAGGATGTCCTTTTCGCGATCACGAAAGCCCGCTGTGGCTCTGCGTGCGTTATCGATCCGAAGGGAAAGCTTGTGGGGATCTTTACGGATGGGGATTTACGTCGTCATTTAAAGAACGGATCCCTTTTTCTGCAGCAAAAAGTTGAAATGGTTATGACCAAAGATCCAGCAACGATCGCGCAGGATCATCTTGCCGCTGAAGCCATGTGCTTGTTGCAGCAGCGTCGTATCGATGAGGTTCCTGTCGTGGATGAAAAAGGAAAATCTGTTGGCTTGCTTGATGTTCAGGATTTATTAAAAGCGGGGATCGTCTAATGAAGCTCAGCGCAGCGCTGAAAGCAAGAATGAAGAATATCAAGGTTTTAGCCATGGATGTTGATGGCGTGCTGACCAATGGCCAATTGATCTTTGATGGGCAAGGGCGAGAACTCAAAAGTTTTAATGTCCAAGACGGGTTTGGTATTGTCATTCTTAAGCGTGCCGGTATCAAGACGGCGATCATCACGGCAGGCAATTCCAAGGTCGTCAAGGTCCGGGCAGATTATCTTCATATCGATAGATTATATTCAGGTGTTTATCCCAAGATGACAGCCTACGAGCATATGCTAAAAGAATTTAAGGTTGTGGACGCTCAGGTTTGTTTTATCGGTGACGATATCACGGATTGTCAGATTCTTAAGCGTGCCGGATTGGGCATTGCTGTTCGTAATGCTGTTGCTGAGGCAAAGAGCGCTGCTGATGGGGTGACGACGCGTTGCGGCGGTGATGGAGCTGTGCGGGAAGTGATCGAGCTTTTGTTGAAAGCAAAAGGTTTGTGGACGAAGGTCGTTGCTGGCGACCTGTAGCTTCAAGAGGTGCTTGATGAAAAAGAATATCCTGTTTCTTATCATCTTTGCAAGCGGGATCTTTTTTGCCTGTCCGTTGCTGGCTCAAACTGATAGCCAGCAGATGGAAGGATTTAACTTATCCGGTTACGGGGATGGCGGTCAGAAGTCTTGGGATTTAAAAGGATCAACGGCGGATATTCAGAATAATGAAATTAATATCACGGATGTTGACGCAAATTCTTATGGCGAAGAGGATATGAATGTCACCGCAAAGAAAGGGCGCATCGATAAGCAAAGCGGGGACATGAAGCTTCAGGAGGATGTCGTTGTAACAACCTCTGGCGGGATCAAGATGATCACGGATACTCTCAATTGGCAGAAAAAAGAAGACTTGATCACGACTGATGACAAAGTGACCATCGTGCGAGAAAACATGATTGCCATTGGACAGGGGGCTGTTGCCCAGCCAGGCCTTAATAAAGCTAAGCTGAATGAGGATGTTTCAGTAGAGTATAAGCCTAAGGCCAATGACGCTATGGAGGGAGAAATTACCATTACCTCTGATGGCCCGATGGAGGTCGACTATGAGGGTCAAACAGCTGTTTTTCAGGACAACGTGATCGCTGTTCAAGGTGATCGACGATTGATGGCGGATAAAATGGAGCTTTTTTTCGATTCTGAAAAAAAGCAGATCAAGCAGATGATCTGCACGGGTAATGTGCTGATCGTTCAAGGAGAAAATACTTCTTTTTCCGATAAAGCTGTGTATGAGGCAGGAAGCAAAAAGATCAAACTTTACGGACGGCCGAAGTTGTTACTGTATATGGATAACAAGGAAAAAAAAGATAGCCATGTACCTTCTGGAAGCTAAGAACTTAGTCAAAGCATATGGCGGCCGACGGGTCGTTAATAATCTCAGCATTTCGATCGGCCGCTCTGAGATCGTCGGCTTGCTGGGGCCTAACGGCGCTGGCAAGACAACAACGTTTTATATGGCAGTCGGCATTATCCGTCCTGATGAGGGACAGGTTCTTTTTGACCAGGAAGATATTACTCATAAGCCTATCCATGACCGTTGTCATTTAGGCATTGGTTATCTGGCTCAGGAGCCGTCGATCTTTCGGAAGTTGACGGTTGAAGAAAATATCATGCTTATTTTAGAAACATTGAGTATTTCCCCGAGGGAACGCAGGCGCCGCTTAAGCAATCTATTAGAAGAGCTAAATATTGGACATTTAGCAAAAAGTAAAGCTTATACGCTTTCAGGAGGCGAAAGGCGCCGGCTCGAGATCACGCGGGCACTTGTGACTAATCCATCATTTTTATTGCTTGATGAACCCTTCTCGGGGATTGACCCGATCGTTGTTGCTGAAGCTCAGGAGATCATTAAAGATCTTCGAGGCAGGGGGCTGGGGATCTTATTAACCGACCACAATGTGCGTGAAACATTATCGATCACCGACAGAGCATATCTGGTTGCTGATGGTCAGATCTTGATATCAGGAACAGCGGATGATCTTGTTAACAATCCACGGGCGAGACAGATCTATCTTGGCGAAAAATTTCGCATGTAATAATAAAGTCGTTAAACAACTGAAGGAAAGGCAAGATGATGAAAGTTGAAGTTAAGAAAGTGGACGCGACACGACGAGAACTGAGGTTCGAGGTCCCTAAGGATCGCGTCAGCCAGAGAATGGAAGAAGTCTATGGTGAAATTTCAAAGGTCGCAAAAATTCGCGGATTTCGCCCTGGTAAAGCACCACGGCATTTAGTCGAGCAAGAGCACGGTAAGATCGCTCAAGAAAAAATGATGGAACGGCTCATCCCTGAGGTATATCAAGAAGCCATCAAGAAAGAAAGTTTATCGCCGATCGATTTTCCAGATATCCACGATGTGCAGCTAAAGGACGGCACATTGTTTTTTACTGCCAGTTTAGATATTCAGCCTGAGTTCGCGGTTAAAGATTACAAAGGGATCAAAGTGCAGAGGAAGTCAGCGCAAGTCAGCGACGAAGAGATCAATAAAACATTGGATTTCTTTAAAACTGCTCAAGGAAAAGAGAAAGAAGCAAAGATCGATGATGAGTTCGCTAAAGGATTAGGGTATCCTAGCTTAGAAGAACTCAAGACCTCGTTTAAGCGCCAGATGGAGCTGGAAAAGGATCGCCAAAATCGTGCGGACATTGAAAATCAGGTGATCGATTTTTTGATCAAAAATACAAAATTGACCGTTCCCAAGACAACGATCGAGCGCCATTTACAGCGCTTGGTTGATAATGCCAAGCAGCGGTTTGAGCGGCAAAACGTGAAACCTGAAGAGATGGAAAAGCGCTTGGAGGAGTTCACGAAGAATATGCGTCCAAACGCTGAGCGGGATGTAAAAGCCTATTTTATTTTAGAGAAGATCGCTCAGCAGGAGCAAATGAAACTTGAAGAAGGGGAGAATGTCTTTCAGAAGGTCATTGGCTTTTTATTAAAAGAAGCTCAGTGGGAGGAGGCAAAAGAACATGGAAAAAAATAACCAGTTGTTAGTCCCGATCGTTGTTGAAAAATCTGGTCACGGGGAAAGGTCTTACGATATTTATTCCCGTCTTTTGAAAGAGCGCATTGTTTTTATCGGAACCGCTATCGATGATAGCGTGGCCAATTTAATCATCGCGCAATTATTGTTCTTGCAGTCTGAAGACGCGACCAAAGATATCAGTGTCTATGTGAACTCGCCAGGGGGCTCAGTGACAGCAGGATTGGCGATCTATGATACGATGCGTTTTTTGAAGCCACAGATCCGGACTTACTGCATCGGTCAGGCTGCCAGCATGGGAGCTGTTCTTTTGACCGCCGGGACAAAGGGAAAAAGGTTCGCGCTTCCTTACGCGCGCATCATGATCCATCAGCCCTGGGGTGGTGCGCAGGGAACAGCTAGCGATATCACGATCCAAGCGCGAGAGATCGAGCGGCTAAAGATCGATCTGATCAAGATCCTGTCTCAGCATACAGGCCAATCAGTGGAAAAGGTGACAGCGGACTCCGATAGAGACTTTTTTATGAGCGCGGAAGAAGCTAAAAAATATGGTTTGATCGATGAAGTGATCTATCATGGGGAGAATTCTTAACAGCATTTTATTCATTAGGTGAAGAAAGGAAGTTGTTGTATGAAAAGAAATTTGTTATTGTCTCCAGGTCCATCGAAAGTCCCAGCAGAACTTTGTGAAGTGTTAGGCCGTCCGATCATCCATCATCGCACGCCTCAGTTTCAGGCGATCTTAAAAGAAGTTTTCGAGGGTCTTAAAAAGGTCCTGAAAACGCAGAATGATGTTTTTATTTTTGCCTCATCGGGAACAGGGGCGATGGAGGCAGCGGTCGCGAATTTGTTATCCGCAAAAGACAAGGCAATCACCGTTGAGGCTGGAAAATTTGGCGAACGATGGACTGAGCTTTGTAAGGCGTATGGCGTTGATGCAAAAGTCCTTAAGATCGCTTGGGGCAAAGCGGTACAGCCTGCTGCCATTCAAGAGATCTTAGCCGCTGAGAAAGATGTCAAAGCGGTCTTTATCACCCTTTGCGAAACTTCTACAGCGACCATGCCTGATGTGAAAGCCATCGCGGATATCGTTAAGCAAACAAACGCTGTGCTCGTTGTTGACGCGATCAGCGGTTTAGGGCCGGATGCATTATTAACGGACGAATGGGGCGTGGACGTTGTTTGTTCAGCCTGTCATAAGGGTTTGATGCTGCCACCAGGAGTGTCTTTTATCAGCGTCAGCCCAAAGGCGATGAAGCTTGCGGAGCAATCGACAAGCCCGAAGTATTACTACAGTTTTAAAAAGTCAAAAAAGGCCGTAGAAAAAGCAGATACGCCTTTTACACCCGCGATCAATCTTGTCATGGCCTTGAATGAAAGTTTAAAGATGGTGAACGCCAAGGGCATCGAGAACATGTGGCCTTATTATGCTAAGATGGCGAAGGCTGTGAGAGCGGCAGCAAAGGCAATAGGTTTGACGATCTTTGCTGATGAGGCCAACGCTTCTAACGCTGTGACGGCGATCAATGTTCCGCCAGGCATTGATGGAGAAAAACTCGTCAAGGCGATGCGCGATGTCCATGGCATCACAATGGCCGGAGGGCAAGGGGAAGAGCTCAAGGGTAAAGTTGTTCGTATCGCTCACATGGGCGCTGTTGATGAGTATGATATCTTAACAGGCATTGCTGTTTTGGAGAAGGCGTTGTGTGCGATGGGGTATAAATTTGAGCTTGGCGCAGGTGTTGCCGCTGCTCAGAAAGTGTTCAATAGCTAAAATAAGAGGTTGTCATGATCAAGGTTTTGATAAGCGATAAATTGGCTCCGGAAGGTCTTCAGATCCTAAAGAACGTCAAAGAATTCCAGGTGGATTCTAAGCCTGGCATCTCGCCAGATGATCTGAAGGCTATCATCAAGGATTATGATGCGCTCATTATCCGCAGCGAAACAAAAGTCACGGCGGACATCATTGCTGCTGCTGATAGGCTCAAGTTTATCGGTCGCGCGGGTGTTGGCGTGGATAATGTCGATCTGAAGGCTGCGACAAAAAAAGGAGTTGTGGTCATGAATACGCCCGGAGGCAACACGACTTCCACGGCAGAGCAGACCATGAGCCTTATCTTGGCCTTATCGCGCAATATCCCTCAGGCTTGCGCGTCATTAAAAGCTGGTAAGTGGGAGCGATCAAAATTTACCGGAGTTGAATTACACGGCAAAATATTAGGTGTCGTTGGATTAGGACGCATCGGCTCAACCGTTGCGCGCATGGCTAAAGCTTTTGGGATGAAGATCGTTGGCTATGATCCTTTTATCACGGTTGAACTTGCCAAGCAAATAGGCGTTGAGATCGTTGAAAAAGATGATCTTTTAAAGCGTGCCGATTATATTACGATCCATGTGCCAAAAAGCACGGATACAAAGAGTTTTATTTCTGACAAAGAGTTTGATCTGATGAAAAAAGATGTCCGTGTGATCAATTGTGCCCGCGGCGGGATCATTGATGAATCTGCCCTTGTCCGCGCGTTGGAATCCGGACGGATCAAAGGATGCGCGCTGGATGTCTATGAGAAGGAGCCTCCAGATTTTCAATCGCCTCTTTTTAAATTCGACAACTGTGTCGCAACGCCGCATTTAGGGGCATCCACATCGGAGGCTCAGGTAAATGTAGCCATTGAGATCGCGGAAGCGATCCGCAATGCCTTATTGGGCCAGGGCATTGTGAATGCGACCAACTTTCCGTCGATCGATGCCGAAACGTTCAAAGTCTTGGAGCCTTACGTTGAACTGTCCGAACAGATGGGAAAATTTGCCGGTCAGCTGATCGATGGGCGCGTCAGCAATATCAAGATCTTTTATAGCGGTGTTCTTTGTGATTATAAGACAGCGCCTGTTTCAATGGCGCTTGTTTACGGCATTTTAAAGCCTGCGCTGGGGGACAGCATTAATTTGGTCAATTCTTTAGATGTTGCCCGGGAGAGGGCGGTTAAAGTGGAAGAAATCAAGACAAATGAGAAGCAGGAATTCGTCAACCTGATCCGCCTGGAAGTCGCGACGGATAAAGATCCGTTTGTTCTTTTTGGCACACTTTCAAGCAATAGCCAACCACGCATCGTTAAGGTGAACAATGTTTATGTCGAGGCAATTCCTCGAGGCTATATGTTGTACATTAATAACAACGACAGACCGGGGATCGTTGGCGCCGTTGGAACGATTCTTGGAAAGAACAAGATCAATATCGCGAGCATTACCTTTGGTCGCGAGCAAAAAGGAGGTCGTGTTATTAGCGTTGTCAATGTTGATAACGAGATCCCCGAGAGTGTTCTTCAGGAGCTTCGCCAAACACCGGATATTTTATTTGTTAAATTGATTAAGGTTTAATATTCAAAAAGGGTGCTTATGAAAAAGGTTTGTTTGTATGCTATTTGCATAGGTTTGTTCTTTGCGATAATCGGATCTGCGAGTGTTGGCTGGTGTGAGGGAACCGCCGCTGTTGAAAAGGAGTTCACGCCAAGATGCTCGAGCCATCAAGAGTGTGCGCGTCCAGGTCTTTTAGGTGTTTGTCAGTCTCCAGGCGAAAAAACTTCCCGTTGTCTTTGGCAGGAGATCGTGAAGATCCCGGTTGTTGTGATTGAGCCTGACCAGTGCCGCTCTTGTCAAAGCGAAGTTGTTTTAGAACAGCTTAGGATGTTTTTCCCAGGATTGGAAGCTGAGCGTCTGAAAGCAAGCGATGCAGAAGCTAAAGAACTTATCGAGAAATTAAAGATCAAAATGCTGCCGGCATATATCTTAGGAAGAGAGATCGAGCAAGAAATAAGCTTTAACGATTTTGAGCCAATGGTCTCTGCGGCTGAAGGCCAGTATTATCTTAAGCCGGAGTTCGCCGGTGTTTCATATTTCTCTGATCGCGCGCGCCGCAACAAACAATTGGACCTTTTTCTCGTTATGACATCTCCGGGCATGTATCAATCCGCTAAAATAGCCCAAGAGATCAGTAAGGATAAAAAGCATGAGGTCAATGTCAAAATTCATTTCTTAGGATTGCAAGATGTGCAGTCCAAAAGGATCATTAGTCCTGGGGGCGAAAGGGAAATAAGCGAAAATAAAGTTTTCGCATGCGTCGAAAAATATTATCCCCAGAAAGCACTTGATTATCTTGCCGATCGTCTTCTGCAGATGGGTAATGTTTGGATTGATGATGCTTTGCAGGCCAATGGTTGCGATGTGAAGAAAATTAAGGCGTGTGCTCAATCTTCTCAAGGGGAAAAGCTGTACCAGCAGAAAGTGTCCTTGTCGCAAGATCTCGATGTTCGTTATGCGCCGTTATTTCTCATGGAGAATACGGAGATTTTTGGTGTGACCGAAAGAACAACGGCGTCAGAAGTCCTAGAGACGTTAAAATTATCTAATCAAAAAAAGTAACCTTAACCAAAGTGAGTTGACGAATGAATATTGTTGTGGGTGGAGCCCAATGGGGCGATGAAGGCAAGGGAAAGCTGATTGATATCCTTTCTCAAAAAGCAGATATTACGGTTCGGTATCAAGGAGGCAACAATGCCGGCCACACGGTCGTCGTCGGAAAAACGCAATACGTGTTCCATCTTATTCCTTCAGCTGTTCTTCATAAAAGTAAGACATGTGTCATTGGCAATGGCGTTGTCATTGATCCGCAGGCATTGTTGGGAGAGTTGAAGCAGTTACATGCGCAAAAAATCGCGATCACGCCTCAAAGACTGAAGATCGCAGCTAACGCACACGTTATTATGCCATATCACAGGGTTCTCGATGGTTTACGCGAAAAAGTGCGCAAGAACCGTATTGGCACGACTGGTCGAGGTATTGGGCCTTGCTATGCGGATAAAGTAACGCGTTGCGGTATCCGCATGGTGGATCTCTTGAACCCGCGCATCCTGCGATCAAAGCTTGAAGACAATCTGCGAGAAAAAAATGAGACCTTTCGCCTTGTCTATGGCCATAAGCCGTTTCACTTTTCAGATATTTATAAGGAATATCTTCAGTATGGACAACAGTTGAAGCCTTTTATTTGTGATACGGCATTTTATCTTAATCAAGCGATTGACCGCAAGAAGACGATATTGTTCGAAGGCGCTCAAGGAACATTTTTGGATATTGATTTTGGAACATATCCCTATGTTACTTCTTCCAATTCTATTTGCGCTGGAGCCTGTGCGGGCGCGGGGATATCGCCTGTCAAGATCCACAAAAGCATTTCTGCCGTAAAAGCTTATACAACGCGTGTTGGTGAGGGGCCTTTTCCAACGGAATTCTCTCAAGAGCTTGAAGAGGAGATCCGTAGCAAAGGGAAAGAG
Organism: uncultured Planctomycetales bacterium; assembly: GCA_964486675.1. Taxonomy (GTDB): domain Bacteria; phylum Omnitrophota; class Gorgyraeia; order Zapsychrales; family Aceulaceae; genus CALGLP01. Next base: position 28,212 of record CAZAOD010000001.1, read on the forward strand.
TTTGGAGCAACAACGGGGCGTCCGCGGCGTTGTGGATGGTTTGATAGCGTGTTAGTTCGTTATGCCGCCATGTTGAATGGCTCTACTGAGTTGGCGATCATGAAGCTGGATGTTTTGGATGATCTAAAAATGATCAAGGTATGCACAGGCTATCGGTATAAAGGAAAAACGCTCAAGGAGTTCCCTTTTGACCTGGAGACTTTTTGCCATGTTGAGCCTGTTTATGTCACATTGCCCGGATGGCAGACGCCGATCAGCGGGATCCGATCTTACGGGAAGCTTCCTGCCAACGCGAGGCGTTATATTGAATATTTAGAGAAGATTATTGGTGTAAAAGTGAAATATATTTCGATCGGCTCACGGCGCGATGAGATCATTGTCCGATAGAAAGGTATCTTTTTAAAGCCCAATCACTTACCATTATTTTCTTGACTTTGCAGAGGGCTTATGTTACTTTGGGATATTATAAAAAGGAGGAGAAATCCATGCAGTTTTTACGATCGTTTATCAGTTTTTTTGTTATCGCAACACTTGTGGCAGGTCTTAGCGGGTGTACTGTTGTCATCCAAAAAGGCAGAACGAAGGATCTTCAAGAAATTTCAAATTTAAAACAAGAATTAAGCGAATTAGAGCGGGCTAAGCGAGAGTTGGAAGCAAGGCTCAGCCGAGAAATTAACGACAAGGAAGTTTCTATTGAAATGCTTGAGCGCGGGCTTGTGATTACATTCGTTTCTGAGGTTCTTTTTGATTCTGGAAAAGCAGCTTTAAAAGCGGATTCCTTGCAAAAGCTTGGCAAGGTTGCTGGCGTTCTCAAGACGACCGTTAAGGATTTGCGTGTTGGCATTGAAGGGCACACCGACAATGTTCCGATCCAGCGTTCTGGATGGAAATCCAACTGGGAGCTTTCTTCTGCAAGAGCGATGAGCGTCTTACACTATCTGATAGATAATGAAGGGCTTGAGCCCAACCGTTTGTCAGCGACTGGATATGGCGAGTTCCACCCTGTCGCCTCCAATGAGACAAAAGAGGGTAGGCAAAAGAACCGTCGTGTCGAGATCGTTATTTTGCCCAATGTTTCCAAAAAGGATGCGGGAAGCGGCACAGGATCTTGGGGCGTTGAGGAAAATTTAAAGTAATTCATGAAGAAGATCATCGAGAATAAAAATTTATTGATATTAGCGGCTATTAGCATTGGCTGTTTAGTAATATCGCTTGTTTCTTCTCAAAAATTTCAGCGGACGCGAGAGGATCTTAATCAAGAGCGGTATAGTCGCATGGTCGCTGAAGAGATGATGGAGAAAATGAAGTCAAAGGTCCGTATCCTTGAGGCCGACGTCAAGAAATTCCAGGCGGAGGCTGAAAAGGCGAATGCCTTATTGCAGCGCAAGGAAGGCGCTGTAGCGGAACTTAAGCTCGAACTTGAAAAGACCGAGCGTCTCAATCAAGTTCTCCAAGAGCAGTTGAAAAGCGCGCTTGTTCAGCAGAAATGATGTACACCATGAATATGACAGAATAGCGCTATTAGCTTGTTGAGTAAGGATGGGTGGCATCGCGATGGGGGATATATATCCCCCATTTTAATTGGTGTCAGGAAAGCAATGATCAGTAGTAGAATTCCAAAGCATGTCGCGATCATCATGGACGGTAATGGGCGATGGGCGAAAAAACGCCATATGCCGCGGACCTATGGGCATCTGCAGGGGGTGCGGCGCGTAGATGATATTGTTGCTGCCGCTAGAATAGCCGGCATACAGTTCTTGACTTTATTCGCTTTTTCAGCAGAAAATTGGAATCGTCCAAGGCAGGAAGTTGATGTGCTGATGCGCACATTGGTTAAGAATTTAGACGAAAAGGCCAAGGAGCTGCACAAGGCGGATATAAAATTTCAAGTGTTAGGTTCTTTGGACGGTGTCCCTGAAAAGGTCGCCGCGGCCTTGAGCAGGGCTCAGGAACAAACTAAAGGCAACTCAGGAATGACACTTAACCTTGCCTTTAATTATGGTTCACGGCAGGAGATTTTGGATGCTGTAAAGAAGCTTTGTCGGGAAGTCAAGGACGGGCGCCTAGACCTTGATTCACTTAATGAGCAGAGCATTAGCGCTGCTTTGTATACGCGAGGAATGCCAGATCCAGATCTTTTGATCCGTACTTCTGGAGAACAGCGGATCAGTAATTTTTTATTGTGGCAGTTATCTTATAGCGAGCTTTATTTTACATCAAAATATTGGCCGGACTTTACAAAAAAAGAATTTGAGAAAGCTCTTGCGGATTATCAAAGACGGGAAAGACGCTACGGAAAAGTTTTGGAGCCTTAAAGCTATGTTGCCTCAGAGAGTATTAAGCTCAACGCTTATGGTCTTGTTAACGATCTTCGCGATCCTGAACAAGTGGTTCTTTATTGTTTTTGTTGTTGCGCTGACCATGGCTGGTCTTTATGAGTTCTTTTACCTCGTACGCAAGAAAGGGATCCCTATCTATAGTTATGTCGGGATCTTTATAGGGACCGCGATCCCTTTATCGATCTTTACGCGGTTTGAGTTGACCAAGAATTGGGAGTTATTGTTCATTGTTATTGGATTTTTACTGTTATTGCTTTTGCAGTTTTTACGCGAAGATAATCATAACGCGATCGTCGGGATATCGACAACACTTTTTGGAGTTCTTTATGTGTCGTGGTTCTTTAGCTTTTTAGTCAAGATACGTTCGCTGATCCCGGGTGACGGGGGAATGAAACTTTTGATCTTTATCATCGCTGTCACGAAGGCAGGTGACATTGGCGCTCTTTTAATTGGAAAAAAATATGGCAAGCATGCCTTATTAGCTAAGGTAAGCCCAAACAAAACCGTAGAGGGGTGGCTCGCGGGATTGGCTTTTGCGGCTATTGCCGCATGGTTGTGTTGGTTTTGTTTGCCAAAAGCGCTGAATTACACATTTCTACAGGTGTTACTGCTTGGCGCTTTTTTCGGGGGTATAGGCCAGCTAGGGGACTTATCGGAGTCTATGATCAAGCGGGATTGTAATGTCAAAGATTCTGGCAAATTCTTACCCGGCTTAGGCGGCGTTTTAGATGTTATCGATAGCTTGTTGTTTGCGGCACCAGCATTTTATTTATATATGAGCTCTGCGTTAAGTACGCTTTGATACGACAATGAAGAAAATCGTTGTTTTAGGTTCGACGGGATCCATCGGCATCAATGTGTTAAAAGTTGTCGAGCGTTTTCCGCAGCAATTCCGAGTTGTCGCTTTGAGCGCTTTGAATAGTACGGATTTATTGGCAAGGCAGATTCGTCAGTTTAAACCTCGATATGCCGCCATTGACGCAAAGCATGTTTGTGCTCTGCGTCGTGAGGTTTTCGGTTCTAAGGTATCGTTATTTGACACAAGAAGTGAGATCGACCACTTGGCAAGCTTACCGCAGGCAGATATTGTTGTTTTAGGTATTGAAGGCAGTGCGGCGCTTAGTCCATTTTTAGCGGCGATACGTTCAGGAAAGCATATTGCGCCTGCAAATAAAGAAGCGCTTGTCATGGCTGGGAGCATCTTGATGGCCGAAGCAAAAAGGCATAGAGCTTCTATTGTTCCCGTGGACAGCGAGCAGAGCGCGATCTTTCAGTGCCTTCAAGGCCAGGATCGCCAAGGATTAAAAAGAGTTTACTTGACCGCTTCTGGAGGACCTTTGCGTTGCGTACCTTGCGGCCAGCTTAAACGTGTTTCCGTTGCTGATGTGCTAAAGCATCCACGTTGGCGTATGGGCCGGAAGATAACGGTTGACTCTGCGACCTTGATGAATAAGGGCTTAGAGGTTATTGAGGCGATGTGGCTTTTTGATTTGGCGGTATCTCATATTGAGGTTTTGATCCACCCTGAATCTATTGTGCATTCAATGGTAGAATTTCAGGATGGCGCGGTCATGGCGCAGTTAGGTGTGACGGATATGCGCATTCCTATTCAATATGCCTTGACGTATCCGAAGCGTTCCATCGCTCCATTGCCAGCAATGGATTTTATTCGTCAGAAAACTTTGACGTTCTTAAGGCCTGATATTAAGAAGTTTCCGGCGTTGAAACTTTGCTATGATGTCGCAAAAAAAGGAACAACATTTGGCAGTGTTCTGAACGCCGCCAATGAAGAGGCTGTAAGCGCGTTCTTAAGAGAAAAGATCTCTTTTCTTAAAGTCACAGAGATCGTTCAGAAAGTGGTTGCAAAACATCGACCTTCTTCGTCGGTTACATTAAAAAGTATATTGAATGCTGATGCCTGGGCGCGAGAGGAAGCCCGGGGGTTGATCGGCAGATAGGATTATATGGGAACGCTAGTTTTTATTCTTGTTTTAAGTATTTTAGTGATCGTTCATGAATATGGTCATTTAGCTATGGCGAAGGCTTTGGGTGTGCGGGTTGAGCGATTTGCCATTGGATTTGGACCAAAGATCTTTAGTTTTAAGAAAAATGACACTGATTACGCGGTTTGCCTTATTCCTCTCGGGGGATATGTTAAAATGGCCGGCGATGAACGCGCTGACTGTAAGGGGGGCAAGGAAGAGTTCTTCTCCAAGCCTGTTGGTCATCGGGCGTTGATCGTTTTATCTGGGCCGGTCGTGAATTATCTTTTTGCGTTTATTTGTTTTTGTTTGGTTTTTATGATCGGCTATCCAGCTTTAGGGACAAATGTTAAAGAGACTGTCGCTGGTTATCCGGCACATGAGGCGGGTTTTCTTTCCGGAGACAAGATCCTTGCGATCAATAATGCTCAGGTTCATAGCTGGGAGGATGTTCAAAAGTTCATTAGCCGTTCCTTAGATGATAATATCTCGTTTCTTGTTGACCGTAAAGGAGGGCAAAAGACCCTGATGGTGCGCTCAACGCAAGATGAAATAGAGAATATTTTCGGCCAAAAGATCAAAGCGCGTATCGTTGGCATTAAGCCTCAGGAGCAGATTGTTTTATTGCGATACAATTTCGCACAAAGCATTGTTCGAGCAGTTGAGAAACTTATTGATATCACATGGACAACATATAAAGCGCTTTATTTGATGATCACAGGGGCAATGTCCACGAAGGACGGGATGACCGGGCCGATTGGGATCTTTTTTATCATCAAGAAAGCGGCAGAGTTAGGATTTACCTACGTTCTTTATATTATGGCTGTCATTTCCGCGAGCTTAGCGATCTTTAATCTTTTACCGTTACCTGTCTTAGATGGAGGGCATTTGTTGCTATTCGGCATTGAGAAAGTAAAAGGAAAACCGCTGCCTGCCAAGGCGGAGGAAATCGTTTATAAGATCGGGTTAAGCGTGATCATTTGTTTAGCGGTCTTTATTTTTTATAATGATTTTGTTCGTTATGGTGTTTTTGATAAAATATTCACGATAAAGGATCGTTTAGGTTTTTAGCGAAGAGAGGATCTCATGTTAGAGCAAGTCCGTAATCTGATGCAAAAACATTTAATTACAAAAACAGATTTCTTAAAGGTCAAGGAATCATTGACCGAGGACCAGATTCGTGTTTACGCTAAAAATGCGATAGACCAGACTTGCAAAGATAATGAATTGCTTTTGTCCGAAGAGGAGCGTGGACGCCTGATCAAGCAATTCGTCGCTTCTGTGATCAGTCTAGGGCCCATACGCCCTCTGATGGAGGACAAGAGCATATCGGAGATCATGATCAATGGTCCGCATAAGATCTATGTTCAGCGTCACGGTAAGATCGAACTTAGTCCGGTCAGATTTCAAGATTCTAAGGAACTTATGCATACGATTCAAAAGATCTTGTCTGAGTCTTCATCTGGACGGCGTGTAGATGAATCATCGCCATATGTTGATTTTTCTTTGCCTGATGGATCACGTGTTAATGTGATCCTGCCGCCAGTGTCTTTGATCGGGCCGGTGGTGACCATTCGCAAGTTTTCTTCAGAGATAGAGACGATCGAAGATCTTTTAAAACTGGAAATGCTTAGCAAGCCGATGGCGGATTTTTTGATCGCTGCGATCCATGCGAAGCTGAATATTATTTTTTCTGGGGCAACGGGAACAGGCAAAACAACAACGCTCAACGTCCTCTCGCGGTATTTGCCTGAAAGAGAGCGCATTGTGACGATCGAAGACACAGCAGAGTTGCGACTTAAACAGGAGCACGTTGTTAGTCTTCAAGCAAAGGCGGCCAACGTAGAAGGCAAGGGAACTATTAGCATCCGCGATCTTTTTGTTAATTCTTTACGTATGCGCCCTGACCGTATCATTATCGGTGAGATCCGAAGCAATGAAGCGCTGGACCTTATCCAGTCGATCAGCAGCGGGCATTCTGGATCGCTGGCCATTGTTCATGGTGATTCACCAAAAGATTGTTACAACCGCCTTGTCACAATGCTATTGTCCACGGGCATTCCGCTAAGCGTTGATGAGATCAGGCGTCAGATCGCCGGTGCGATCGATATGATCGTGCATACGGAGATCTTTATCGATGGTAAACGCCGCATCACGCATATCACGGACCTTGTTTACAATGAAAATGCGAACGCGATATCACTAAAAGATATTTTTTATTTTAAAGAAGAACAAGTCACGTCTGATGGGCATACGATCGGAAAGTGGGTTGCGACAGGACATCAACCTTCTTGTCTGGAAAAGTTCGTCAGACGTAATATCAAGATTTTATTGCCAACACAAGGTTGATCGATGCGCTGGAGTCAGTTTTATATCCCAACAATCAAAGAGATCCCCATAGGGACAGAGGCGGCAAGTCATCAGCTTTTGTTGCGCTCAGGATTGGTTCAGATGCTTACCTCTGGGGTTTATTCTTATCTTCCGCTTGGGCTTCGCGCGCTGCGTAAGATCGAAGCAATCATTAACGAAGAGATGAACGTTATTGGTGCGCGAGAGCTCCTTTTGCCGTCATTGCAACCTATGGAGCTATGGAAAAGAACTGGGCGCGACGAAACATTAAAAGATGTCATGATTCAGTTCAAAGACAAAAAAGGCCGGGCCATGTGTTTGGGCCCAACGCACGAAGAAGTGATCACGGACCTGGTCAAGAATCATGTGCGTTCCTATAAGCAGTTGCCGGTTGTCCTTTATCAGATCCAGACCAAATTTCGAGATGAAATGCGTCCACGTTTTGGCATTGTTCGCGCTTGTGAGTTTATCATGAAAGACGCATATAGTTTTGATCAGGATGAACAAGGCTTGAGAAAAAATTATGAGCTTATGTACACAGCTTATCAGAAGATTTTCTCGCGTTGCGGGTTGAAAGTTGTGGTTGTCGAGGCTGATTCGGGTGCAATGGGAGGCGATATTTCACATGAGTATATGGTGCCAGCGGAGATTGGCGAAGACGAGGTTCTCTGCTGTGATGCATGTGATTATGCTTGCGGCATCAATAAGGGTAAGGAGGGAAATAGTTGTCTTGTTTGCCAAAAAGGAGCGTTGATCAAGAGATCCGCGATCGAGATAGGGCATATTTTTCAGCTAGGAACAAAATATAGCAAAGCCCTGGATGTAAGCTTTTTAGATGAAAAAGGGCAGAAGAAGACTGTTGTCATGGGGTGCTATGGGATTGGTGTTAGTCGCTTGATTGCGACGATCATTGAAAAGAATCACGATGCTGCTGGTATCGTTTGGCCAAAGGAAGTAGCTCCTTTTGAGGTTGAGATCCTTCCTCTTCAGCTTAGCGATGGCGATATGATGCGTCAAGCTGATAAGCTGTATGTTGATCTGGCCAGGCAGGGGATCGACGTTTTCATGGATGATCGTGATGAAAGCCCTGGAAAGAAATTCAATGATGCGGATTTGATTGGAATTCCTTATCGTGTAACGCTTGGTAAACGCATGTTGGCAGAGGGGAAGGCTGAGATCAAGGATCGCCGTAGCGGAATGGTATTTGCTGTCGAGCTCGCGCGCGTAGCGGAAAAACTGAAAGAGGTTTTACGTTAGATGCAGGATCTTAAAGATAAGATCTCAAGTCTGGTAGGGCCTTTTATGGCTGAGCAAGGTTTTGATCTGGTGGATGTTCATTGTCTTCATCGCAGAGGCGTAGATGCGGTACAAATTTTAGCTGACAGGCCGCGAGGGGGGATCACAGTTGATGAATGCGCCGATCTCAGCCGGCAGATCGATACCATTCTTGAGAAAGAAAATGTTTTTTCAGGGAGCTATACACTAGAAGTTTCCTCTCCGGGTATCGATCGTCCGCTTGCCAGCGATAAAGATTTTTCTAGGGCAACAGGAAAAGAGGTCGTTTTTTACCTGAAAGAACCTGTCCAGGGACGCTTAGAGTGGCAAGGCATTATTTTACGGTCGGATGGAACAAGCGTGATCATTCAGAGCAGGGGCATTGAGGTGGATATATCTTTTCAATTGATTAACAAAGCACAACTTGTGTTCTAAAGGAAGGATGTTTTGTATGGACAGTGAATTGTTGATGATTTTAGACCAAATTGAACGCGATAAAGGCGTTGATAAGGAGATCTTAATTCAGGCTGTGGAAACAGCTGTGGCTTCAGCCGCTAAGAAGATCTGGACGGTTGGTAAAGAGCAAGAGATCCAGGTTGTTCTTGACCGAAAGACAGGCAAGCTGATGGCTTATGCTGACGGCGAAGAGATCAAATCGAAGGATTTTGGTCGTATTGCTGCTCAAACTGCTAAGCAGGTCGTTATTCAGAAGATCCGGGAAGCAGAAAAAGATGTGGTGTTCAGCGAATATCAAGCACGTATCGGTCAGATCGTTACGGGCAGCGTGTACCGCATCGATAAAGGGAATATTATTGTTGACTTAAGCAAGACAGAAGCGTTTATCCCCCGCAGCGAGCAATCCGGCAAGGAAGAGTTCAAGCAGGGAGATCGAATTCGTGCTTATGTGCTTGATGTTCGACGGGAAACAAAAGGTCCTCAGATCGTTCTTTCGCGGGCGCATCCACATTTTGTAAAGCGTTTGTTTGAGCTAGAAGTTCCTGAGATCTACGATGGTATCGTAGAGGTTAAATCGATTGCCCGTGATCCAGGAGAGCGTACGAAGATAGCGGTTTATTCCAAGGAAGAGAAGATCGACTGCGTGGGTGCGTGCGTGGGAATGCGAGGGTCACGCGTTAAGAGCATCGTGACAGAGCTTCACGGAGAGAAGATCGATATTGTTCGTTATGGTGAAGATAAAAAAACATATATTCAGGCGGCCATGTCACCGGCGGAGATCGCACAAATGCATCTTTATGCGGCCGAGAAGCGTGCGGATATTGTCGTGGCTGATGATCAACTGTCGATTGCGATCGGTAAGCACGGCCAGAACATCCGTCTTGCAAGCCAGCTTGTTGGATGGCAGCTGGAGGTTTTTTCTTTAACTCAATGGAAAGAACACGCAGAGAAGCTTCCAGAAAAATCTTCAGAGGTCGTTACATCCGCAGAACAGTCAGCGGAGCCGTCTGTGTTGGCTCAGCTAAGCGGTGTCGGGGGCAAGCTCGTTGCATTATTGCAAGAAAAAGGATTTACCACTCTTGAGTCGATCGCCACAAGTTCAGTTGACGAATTGTCCCAGATCAAGGGGTTGGGAAAGGTGAAGGCGGCAAAGATCATCAAAGAAGCCAAGTCTCTGTCTTTAAAAAAATAATAGCCAAGAAGGATATCCATGAAAGTTTCTGATCTCGCAAAAGAATATGGTTTGAAGAGCGAAGACGTTCTCGCAGAGCTAAAATCATTTAAGATGAAAGCAGTGAACGCACAGCAGGAACTGAGCGTTGCCGCTATCGCGATCGTGCGTCGTTCCTTGGACGCTAAGGGTAAGAAAATTATCCCCTTAAAAAAAGAGGAAGGCCGTCCAATGGCGCCAAAGCCTAAATGGGCCCATATCGAAGTTAAGGAGCCTGAAGAGAAAAAGATATCCAAGACCTCAAAAAGTAAAAAAATTTCTGAGAAGAAAGAAAAATCAGCGAAAACCCTTAAGAAGGCTGTTGAAAAAAAGATCTCTACGATTGAAAAAAAGCCTAAGAGCGATCTGAAAAAAGCGAAGCAGATAAAGACTCCTGCCATCGCTAAAGAAAAGGTTCAAGCTGTTGCGAAAGAAAAGGCTCAAAAAAAGTCAGCTATTCCCGCTGCGATCGTTTCGGCCCCTGAAAAGCCAGTCGAATCCGTGACCGCGCGACCTCAACCAACCGTTGCGCAGCCTACAAGCCCAGTCGCTAAGCCCGTGCCTTCGCAGGTTGAGATCGTTATTCCAAAGTATTCTGACCATCGACGATCAAGACATCCTGAATCCCACCGGCCATTTCGACCAGAACATCATCGTCCGCAGCCTGCGGAAGTGATCGTCAGCCAAAGGCCTTCCCGAGAGGTTGAGCTCAGCTTTCCTATTAACGTTAAGGACTTGTCGGTTAAAATTCAGCAGAAACCAAGCGCTATCTTGAAGGTTTTGATGCAAAAAGGCGTCTTGGCGACGATCAATCAGAGTTTAACGGAAGAAATTATTTTAAAGATACAGACAGATCTAAGTTTTACATATCGCGTGGCGAAAACAGAAGAAGAGCAGCTTTTTGCTTTGCATACAGAGAATGATGATCCTTCCTTGCTGAAGCCCCGTCCTCCGGTCATTACGTTCATGGGGCATGTTGATCATGGTAAGACATCTTTGTTGGACCGCATTCGTAAAAGTAATGTTGTTGATCAAGAGCATGGCGGCATTACTCAGCATATGGCGGCATATTCTGTTGAAACCCCTCGGGGAAAGATCACATTTTTGGATACTCCGGGACACGCGGCATTTACAGCTATGCGTGCTCGAGGTGCGCATATCACTGATATTGTCATCCTTGTGGTTGCCGCAGATGAGGGCGTTATGCCTCAAACAGAAGAGGCCATCGATCATGCGCGCGCAGCGAATGTTCCGATCGTCGTCGCGATCAATAAAATTGATAAACGCAATATCAATTTAGACCGCGTTAAGAAACAGCTTTCCGAAAAAGATCTTATGCCGGAGGATTGGGGAGGAAAAACGATTACGGTGGGTGTTTCGGCCACGACCGGGGAAGGCGTTGATAAACTACTTGAAATGATCCTTCTGGAAGCTGAGATATTAGAGCTCAAGGCCAATTATGATAGGCCTGCAACAGGTATTGTTGTTGAGGCGCACCTCAGCCATGGTAGAGGATCCGTGGCTTCGGTCATCGTTCAGGCAGGAACCTTAAAGGATGGGGATATTGTTGTCGCTGGTCCTTATTCAGGCCGCATCAAGGCTATGTTAGATGATTATGGCCGCGCGCTAAAAGTTGCTACACCGGCTGTTCCGGTGGAGATCTTAGGCCTTTCGGGAGTTCCAGAAGCGGGAGAAATATTTTATGTGGTTTCTGATGAGAAGAAGGCTAGAGAGATCTGCGAAATGCGCTCAGAACAGATCAAAAATAAACGTCTTCAATCAGCCCAGCGCATTACCTTGGAGGATCTGTATTCTCAGATCCAAGAAGGGAAGGTCAAGGATCTGAATATTATCCTGAAAACCGATGTCCAGGGTTCTTTGGAGGCGTTAAAGGATTCTTTGGCTAAGCTTTCCAATAGTGAAGTGCAAATTAAATTTTTGCATACCGGTATCGGTGAGATCAATGCGGCCGATGTGATCTTAGCCCAAGTTTCTAATGCGATCATTGTCGGGTTCCAAGTGGAGGCTGACACAAAAGCCAAAGAAGAGCTTGCCAAGCAGAGCGTAGACATCAGAACATATCGCATTATTTATGATGCGGTCGATGATATTAAAAAAGCCTTGTCTGGCCTTTTAGAGCCGAAGATTCGAAAGAAGTTCATGGGCCGGGTGGATATTCGTCAAGTCTTTAAATTGAGTAAATCAGGCGTTGTCGCCGGATGCTTTGTGCAAAAAGGACGCATCGACCGTAAAGCGAAGATCGCGATCATGCGTAACGGACAAGAAATTTTTGCTGGAGAGATCGATTCCCTTAAGCGTTTTAAAGATGATGTCCGCGAAGTCAAGGAAGGCTTTGAGTGCGGCATTACTTTGAAAGGTTTTACAGGTATCGAGCCTGGTGATGTCATTGAGGCGTACGAGCTTGAAACTATTCAGCGGGAACTGTAAGGCGGGGATCTGATGAGTTTAAAGACCATTTTTAGCGGCATGCGTCCTACCGGTAAATTGCATTTGGGCCATCTTGTTGGGGCGCTGCAGAATTGGGTCGTGCTGCAAAAAGAATACCGCTGTATTTTTAGCATTGTTGATTGGCATGCGCTGATGGGAGAGTACGAAGACAGTTCGCAGATCAAGGAAAACATTTTTGAGATGGCTGTGGATTGGATGGCCTGTGGGATCGACCCTGAAAGGTCGATCGTGTTCGTTCAATCAGATGTTCCTGAACATCTTGAGCTATACATGACATTCTCGTGCTTTACGCCCTTAGGATGGCTCGAGCGTAACCCAACGTATAAAGAGCAGCTGAGGGAGATTAAAACCAGGGATCTGCATACCTATGGTTTTCTTGGATATCCTGTCCTGCAGGCCGCGGACATCTTGCTGTACAAGGCCAATTCTGTCCCGATCGGAGAAGATCAGCTTCCTCATATCGAATTGACTCGAGAGATCGCCCGCAAGTTCAACCATTTGTATAACAAGGAAGTCTTTGAAGATTGCCAGGCGATCCTTACTCAGACGCCTCGCCTTTTAGGACTCGATGGCCGTAAGATGAGCAAAAGCTATGATAACGCGATCAATCTTTCTGATTCTTTGCCTGTTATTGAAAAGAAGATATCATCCATGATCACAGACCCTCAGCGGATAAAGCTCAGCGATCCTGGCCATCCAGATGTGTGCAATGTCTTTAGTTATTACAAGGTTTTTGATCCAGCACAGACACAGGATGTTTGCGTCTGGTGCACAAAGGCTCAGAAAGGGTGCACGGAATGTAAGAAGATCCTCGCGCGGGCAATCATCAAGAAGCTTGAGCCCATACAGCAAAGACGTCAAGAGATCGCCGCTAATCCAGACAAGGTTCGGGAGGTTTTAGCTTTTGGCGCTAAAAAGGCGAAGGCGATCGCGGAAGAAACCATGCGGCAAGTCCGTCAGCAGATTTTTCGATAAATATGAACTATAAGATCAAACTTGAAGTTTTTGAAGGTCCTCTCGATCTTCTCTTGTACCTCATCAAGAAAGATGAGCTGAATATTTACGATATTCCTATATCGCAGATCACGGATCAGTACATGGAATACCTTGATATGATGAAACTCCTTGATCTGGATGTTGTAGGTGATTTTCTGGTCATGGCCGCAACACTTATGCAGATCAAGTCTAAGATGCTGCTTCCGCCGGATCCGTCTGAGCAGGCGGCTGAAGAGATAGATCCGCGCGATGAACTTGTTCAGCGTCTTTTGGAGTACAAGAAGTTCAAGGAAGCGGCAGAGGACCTTCGCCAGAAAGAGCTTAGCCGTCAAGATTTTTTTAACCGTAAGATCGATGAAGAAAAGATCAAGGCGTTGAAAGAGGACGCGACCGAGGTTTATTTTGAGGCGAGCCTTTTCGATCTTATTTCTGCATTCGCCAACGCTTTAAAAAATGTTCCAAGAGATGTTTTTTATGAGGTTATCAAGGAAGAGTTTACCGTTGAGCAGAAGATCCACGATATCCTTCATTTGTTCTTGCACCAGAACACAGTGGTCTTGACGGATCTATTCGCGAAGGCGCGCAGTAAAGATGAGGTGATCGTGACCTTTATGGCCATCTTGGAGTTGATCCGCTTGCGCGAGGTCGTGGCGATGCAAAAGGGGATCTTTGGCGAGATAGAGGTTGTTCGCAATAAAGAGAACTTAGAGTTGTCACACAGCGATCAAGAGCCTGAGGGGCCTGGACCACAACCGCAGCCTGAAGGACCAGTATCGGATGATGTGGGCTCTCAAGGGACAACGGAACCAGCGAGTTGACATGCCACAGGAACGACAACGACTTGTTTTAAATACAGAAACAGAAGAGGACGCAATTGTCAGTTTGTCTTTGCGTCCGATGAAGCTTGATGATTTTATCGGCCAAAAAGACCTCGTTGAGAATTTAAAGGTTTCTTTGCAGGCCGCCACCCAGCGCGGCGAACCTGTTGAGCATATGCTTTTTTCTGGCCCGCCCGGATTAGGAAAAACATCCCTTGCGTATATCATTGCCCATGAGATGAATACGCGCATTACGGTCACGTCTGGACCGGCGATCGATCGGGCTGGTGACTTCATTGGAATCCTGACAAATTTAGAAAAGGGGGATGTCCTTTTTATCGATGAAATCCATCGCCTTTCTAAGGCTGTGGAAGAATTTTTGTATCCGGCAATGGAGAATTTCCAAATCGATTTTATCGTGGATAAAGGGCCTTACGCGAAGACGATCAAATTTAATTTAAAGCCGTTTACCTTGATCGGTGCGACAACACGCAGTGGGCTTTTGGCATCACCCCTGCGAGATCGATTCGGGATCTTCCATCATCTTGATTTTTATCGCCTTGAAGATCTGCAGCAGATCGTTTTGAATTCTTCCAAAAAGCTTTCCGTTACGATCGACGAGCAGGCCGCAGCGGAGGTCGCTAAGCGCGCGCGAGGAACCCCCCGCATTGCCAACCGTTTATTGCGTCGTGTGCGCGATTACGCGCAAGTTAAGACTTCTGCGGGCGCTGTGACGATCGATGTTGTTCTCAAAGCCATGGCAACATTAGGTATTGATACTGAAGGGCTTGATGAATCTGACCGAAAGCTTTTGATGGTTATCCGTGATCAATACAACGGTGGCCCTGTTGGCGTTGAGTCGCTGGCGGCAACCTTGAACGAAGAAGTGGACACGATCACGGACGTTGTCGAGCCTTTTCTTTTAAAAAGGGGATTTCTGAAAAGGACCCAGCGAGGCCGGGAACTGACCGATCAAGGTTTTAAGCATATAGGGTCAGATTTTATTTCACGCAACAATCAGCAGCAATTATTCAAATAATTTATGCTAGGTTCCGGCAAAATATGCATTGCCGCAGGCATTGTCCTGATTCTCATCGGGATCATTCTCCTGTTAGCAGAGCGCATTCCTGGCGCAGGACGCCTTCCAGGGGATATCGTGATCCACAAGGGAAATTTTACTTTTTATTTTCCCCTTATGACCTCCATTTTGCTCAGCATTGCCGTCAGTTTTCTTTTATTTCTTTTTAATAAACGTTCATGATGAAGAAATATTTTATTATTTTAATCTTATCGGTTTTCTTTCTGCCAAGCTGCAGTTTTACAAGTTTTTTCTTAACCGCTGATCAGCCTGCAATAGAGACTATCCGTGTGGCGATTTTGAGGGAAGCTGATATTTTTCTCATCCGTATCCAAGGGCCGTATGTTCTATACGACCACAGAACGGATCGCATCCTTTTGGAAGGCTCGGGTCTTAAGGAGTCTCGCGTGAGCATATTAGAATCGGGGATCCATGTTGCCGGAACAAGTTTCCCTGTTAGCGCCCTTAAGGTTTTTGCGAACCGTGACGCATCCATTTTTATCAATAATAAGAGTTTCCGCGGTGAGATCGACATCTTTAAGACAGACAACAGCAAGCTGACCGTTGTGAACGTTGTTGAGCTTGAGAAATATATCAAAGGAGTTCTTCCCAGCGAAGTTCCTAATCGCTGGCCTATGGAAACATTGAAGGCTCAAGCAATCGCTGCTCGGACATACGCGTTCTATGTGAAGCAAAACAAACGACACGCGCTTTATGACCTTACTAACGATATTTTTTCGCAGGTTTACGGAGGGCGCAGCAGGGAAAAGTACCGAACGAATTTAGCGGTTGATCGTACTAAAGGGCTTATCCTGGTCTATGACAATAAAATCCTTGCGTCATATTATCATTCCACATGCGCAGGTTACACAGAAAATGTCTGCGAGCTTTGGAATCAAGAAGTCGGCGCTTTGGCGGGACAGCCGTGTATTTTCTGCAAAGACTCGCCTCACGCATCATGGAAAAAGAACATGCGGCTAAAGGATATCCAGGACAAGCTAAATGAACATGATTATCGCTTGGGTCTGATCAAAGAGATCCAAGTTGTGGAGCGCAATCGCAGTCAGCGCATTAAAACGCTCAAGATTATCGCTCGCGACGGGAAAGAAGTTTTGATATCTGGTAAGGATTTTCGCAATATTCTCGGGCCCAACATCCTCAAAAGCAATAGCTATGATATTGAGATGAAAGGTTATTATGTTGATTTCTTCGGAAGAGGATGGGGACACGGCGTTGGCCTTTGCCAGTGGGGCGCGCGCGCGATGGCTCAGCAGCAATATCGCTTCGAAGATATTCTAAAATATTATTATCCAGGCGCAAAGATCGTTCATTATCAGAGTCTTGAGCGAAAAGCACGATGAAGCTCTCTGATTTTGATTATCATCTCCCTTGCGAGCTCATTGCTCAATATCCTTTAAAAAAACGCGATCATGCGCGGCTGATGATTCTTGACCGCGCACATCAAACGATCACACACGATCACTTTTTTAATATCGGCCGCTATCTTCCTTTAAGGTCTTTGCTGGTCGCTAACGATAGCAAGGTCGTTGCTGCGCGGCTTTTAGGCCGCCTACAGAGAACAGGAAGAGAGGTCGAGATCTTTCTTTTGGATCCCCTTGAGGGTGCAGGACGCTACCATGCACTTTTGCGGCCTTTAAAGAAGATCAGATATGATGATTCGATCATTTTCGATGGCACGAACCTTTGCGCGAAGCTGGTCGACCACGAACAGAAGATCGTCCAGTTTAACAAAAAAAATGTCATGGCGTATCTTAAAAAGATCGGCCATATGCCTCTGCCGCCTTATATCCATCGCGGCGATGAGAGCTCCGATAAAAAGGATTATCAAACCGTTTACGCGAGGCATCCAGGCTCGGTGGCCGCACCCACAGCGGGATTGCATTTTACACACAAGATCCTAAATGATCTTCAAAGAGCCGGGCATCAATTGGCTAAGGTGACACTGCATGTTGGTTATGGCACCTTTCGGCCTGTTCAAGAAGAGGATGTTACGCGACACCAGATGCATTCTGAAGATTATGATGTCTCGAGCGCGATCATACATCGGATGAAAAAAGCAAAGGCCAAGGGTCAAAAGATCGTCGCGGTAGGGACTACCAGCTGCAGGGTTTTGGAGTCCTATGGGCAGACCGGCAAACTTCAGGGGAGTACAAATTTATTTGTTTATCCGGGATTTTCGTTTAAAATGGTGGATATCTTGTTGACGAATTTTCATCTGCCCAAAAGCACGCTTTTGATGCTCGTATGCGCTTTTGCTTCGACGGATCTTGTGATGCGCGCCTATCAAGAAGCGATTAAAGAAAAATATCGTTTTTACAGTTATGGCGACTGCATGCTGATTAAATAATCATGAAAACGTTCACGATCAAAATAAAAGATACAGACACCAAAGCCCGACGAGGGGTCTTAAAGACCGCGCACGGCGAGATCCAGACACCTTTCTTTATGCCGGTTGGGACTAACGCTACGGTCAAATCCTTGACCAATGAAGACTTGCTCGATATAAGCGCTCAAATTGTTTTATCGAACACGTACCACCTTTATTTGCGTCCGGGATTTGATGTTATCAAGAATTCCGGAGGACTGCATGGGTTTATGAAGTGGGACAAACCTATTCTGACGGACAGCGGTGGTTATCAGATCTTCAGCTTAGCGAAATTCCGCAAGCTCACGGATAAAGGTGTTGAATTCAGATCCCATATTGATGGGTCACTGCATTTCTTCACGCCGGAAGACATTGTGGATGCGCAAGCGATTTTAGGCTCGGACATCATGATGCCTTTAGATGAATGCGCGCCATATCCTTGCGATGAAGAAAAGGCGAGAGAGGCTGTTGTGCGTACAGGCCTTTGGGCGCGACGCGCGCGGGAACATTTTCTAAAAAGTCCTTATCACGAGCGTCAGTCTTTATTCGGCATCGTTCAAGGATCGCATTATGAAAGCTTACGCCGCATATCTGCCGAGGAGATTGTCGGGATCGGCTTTGATGGCTATGCTATTGGTGGGGTGAGCGTCGGCGAACCTATTGATCTGATGTTTGATGCTATTTCTCATGTTACGCCATTTTTGCCTATGGATAAGCCGCGTTATGTGATGGGCATCGGCATGCCAGATCAGATCGTCAGGGCTGTTGGCGAAGGCATTGATATGTTCGATACGTGCGTACCGACGCGTTATGGGCGTTATGGCTCTGCCTTTACGCGCCAGGGACGCATCATCGTGCGTAACCAAGAGTTTACTAACGATTTACGACCTCTTGACGTAACATGCGATTGCTTTGTCTGTAAAAAATACACACGCAGCTACATTCGACATTTATTCACGTTAAACGAGCTCACAGGTTTGCGCCTTACGTCGTATCACAATGTTTATTTTTATATTAAGCTGATGGAAGAAATTCGTCAGGCGATCGAAGAGAATAGATTCGCAGAATTCCAAAAGGAGTTTTTATCATGTTACGGTTCGACATTATAACGATCTTTCCAGGGTCTTTTCAGGGCGTTTTCACCG
The DNA here is from genome assembly GCA_964486675.1 of uncultured Planctomycetales bacterium. Classification (GTDB taxonomy): domain Bacteria; phylum Omnitrophota; class Gorgyraeia; order Zapsychrales; family Aceulaceae; genus CALGLP01. The sequence goes on from CAZAOD010000001.1 coordinate 46,715, forward strand.
AGTCCATTATCAAACGCGCTCAAGAAAAGAAAAAAGTAAAGATCGCAGTTCATGACCTGCGCCGCTACGCCAAGGATAAGCATCGCAAGGTTGACGACAAGCCCTTTGGCGGGGGACCGGGCATGGTGATGCAGCCACAACCCATCTTTGACGCGGTCAAGGCTGTTAAGGGCAGGTCAAAGGCGAAAGTGATACTTTTAACGCCATCGGGAAAAGTGTTCGATCAGAAAAAAGCTCGTCAGCTCTCCAAAGAAAAACAACTGATCTTGATCTGCGGGCATTACGAAGGCGTTGACGAACGCGTGCGTGACCACTTGGCCGATGAAAGCATTTCGATTGGAGATTATGTCTTGACCGGGGGAGAGATCCCCGCCATGATCATTGTTGATAGCATCACACGCCTTATCCCGGGCGTTTTAGGAAGGGAAAGCTCGCTGTCAGATGAATCATTTTCGACAGATTTGTTGGAATATCCCCAGTATACAAGGCCCGCAAATTTTATTGGCATGAAAGTACCAAATGTGCTATTATCTGGAAATCATCAAGGCATAAAAGAATGGCGTCTGAAGCAATCCATTCTTCGGACCAAGAAAATCCGTCCGGATTTACTGAAAAAATAATATCACCGAAGTAAAAAGGAGTTTTTGTATGGCGATCAATATTGGAGAAATCATTAAGAACATTGAGAATAAATATCAGAAAGAATTGCCCCCGTTCAAGGTTGGCGACCAGGTGAAGATGTTTGTCAAGGTCGCGGAAGGCGACAAGGTACGCCTCCATCCTTTTGAGGGGACGGTCGTGCGCAAGACCGGACGCGGGCTTAGAGGTATTTTTACCATCCGTAAAGTTTCTTTCGGAGAAGGCGTCGAGCGAACCTTTCCTCTTTGCTCACCTGTCGTGGATAGCCTGAAAGTCGTTGCCAAGGGCGTTGCTAAACGAAGCCGCCTTTATTATTTAAGATCACGCACCGGTAAGAGTGCCCGCATGGAAAAAGAAGATGTCGCTGTGACCGCTGCGCCATCATCTAGCTGATCTTCCTCTGAATGCTTTCCTTTGAGCGTCAAGCCAAGAAAAAAGGTTTTGAAGTAATTATTGGTATTGATGAAGCTGGCCGAGGTCCTCTCGCAGGGCCTGTGGTCGCTTCTGCTGTATGGCTTACACGCGATCGATTTCCTTGTGTTATCAAAGATTCAAAGCAAATGACACCACAGCAACGTCAAAAGGCCTATCATGAGATCTTGGGCCATGCCCATGTTGGAATCGGCATGGTCGATGCTAAGACCATTGACCGGATCAATATCTTGCAAGCAACTTTTCAGGCGATGGCTAAAGCGGTTTGTGATCTTGTAGAAAAGATCCCTGAGAATAAGATGCGTTCTTTGGATTTTCAGAAGAAGGTTTTTCTTCTTGTCGATGGTAACCGCTTTGAAACATCCTTACCTTTTGCTTATCAAACGATCATCGCAGGGGATTCTCACAGCCTATCGATCGCGTGCGCGTCGATCGTTGCGAAGGTCACGCGGGATGTTATCATGGATCGCTACGATAAGATGTATCCGCAGTATGGATTTCGAAAGCATAAAGGGTATCCTACGTTTGCGCACAGACAGCAGATCGAACGTCTGGGGTTTTGCGCGATCCATCGAAAAACATTTCATTGCGGGGTTTGATCATGAATACCCGGCAGGCAGGCGATTTAGGAGAAGACGCGGCAGCGCGTTTCTTGCAAAAGCAAGGATATCTGATCCTGGAGCGTAATTATCGCAATCAGCTTGGGGAAATAGATATTATCGCACAAGACAAGGATGTGATCTGTTTTGTTGAGGTAAAAATGAGAAAAGGTAACGCGCAAGAATTCGCGTTGGAAGCTGTGACCAGATCAAAACAGCGAAAGATCTCCCAGGTGGCGCTTAGTTATCTAAAAAATAACAATAGGTTGGATTCTCATGCCCGGTTCGATGTTGTAACAGTTGCAAGAGATGCGCAAGGGATCATGGATTTTGATCTGATCCAGGACGCTTTTGATCTCGCGCAACCCTATTTATATTAATATTTACAAAAAAATAGAAGTTGTTTGAAAATATTTTAAAATTAGGATATGATAGACACGCATTAAGAAAACATTTCTTTTTCGTTTCGCGTCAAAACATATCACATGATCTAACCATCAAAACATGAAACCTTTTCGCCGTCAGACACTTACAATGTATTTGGATCGCCTTGCTTCACGTGATCCAATTCCGGGAGGTGGTTCTGCCGCAGCCTTGGTTGCAGCGACAGGGGTTGCTTTGATCGCTATGGTGGCGCGGTATTCTCTTAAACGACAACAGGCTAAGTTTATTGAGGTCAAGATAGATGGGATCGTGCGCAAGGCCGACAATATTCGCAAGCGTCTTTTGCTGTTGGTCGACTTAGATGCCAAGGTCTATCTTCAGGTCGTTAAGGCGCGCAAATTAGCCGCACGTGATAAGCGTCAAGCTTTGAAGAATGCCCAAAAGGTACCGCTTGAGGTGTGTCGTCTATCCTACGCGGCGCTCCAGCTAATACCGTTTTTGGTACAGTATGGTAATCCATATTTGTTAAGTGACGCGGAATGCGCATCTGAGATGTTATCGGCGGCTTTCCATGCGGCAACGGCGAACGTAAAAGCAAATCAGGTATCCTGATCATGAGCGCTCAACTATTAGACGGTAAAGTCCTTGCTGGAAAGATCAAAGAAAAGCTTAAGACGCAGGTCGCTGAGATCTTAAGAGAAAAACGTCGAGTACCGCGTGTCATTAATATTGCGGTTGGCGACCATCATGCAGCCTGTGCCTATGCTAATGCTCAGATCCGCGTTGCCGAAGAAATTGGTATTGATTATAAGCTTGATGTCTTGCCTAAGGATATCCCTCAAGGAAAGCTGATCGATCATGTCCGAAAACTCAATCTTGATCCTGAGGTTAACGGCATCATGGTGCATAAGCCTGTGCCTGCCCATATTGATCATCACGCGGTTGCCAACCAGATAGATGTTATCAAGGACCTTGAAGGCGTGAATGTTGTCAATATTGGGAAAATGATGCTGAGCAAGACCAGTATTATTCCTTGCACGCCAGCAGCTGTGATGGCGCATATTGATTCTACGGGTGTCCTTTTGAGAGGAAAAGAGGTGGTGATCATTGGTCACAGCGAGATCGTTGGCAAGCCCTTGAGTCTTTTATTGTTGCAGCGTATGGCAACGGTAACTGTTTGTCATCTTGGGACAAGCGAAGCAGGGAAGCTTGTTGACCATGTATCGCGCGCGGATATTCTTGTTGTCGCTGTTGGGAAGCCTGAACTCATAAAGGGCCAGTGGATTAAAAAAGATGCGATCGTTATCGATGTGGGGATCAACCAGGTAGGGTCACGTATTGTAGGAGATGTTGAATTTTATGCGGCGCAACAAAAGGCTGCGTATTTAACGCCTGTTCCTGGAGGTGTCGGGCCAGTCACAGTTGTGATGCTGATGAAGAACGCTATTGAAGCCTTTTTTTCGCAGATGGAGCAAAGATAAAATTATGCATTATGTGGTTATCGGCAATTCTTCGTTTTCATTCGAGGTCGCGCAGGGGATACGTCATGCTGATCAGGCTAGCGAGATCTCGCTTTTTTGTCCTGAAGGGGTTTTACCGTATTATCGCCATGCTTTACCATCTTTGATCTTAGGGGCGGCGGATGATCAGATGATTTGCGCATCAAAAGATCTGTATGCGCAGCAGAACATTAGTCTTGTTATGGATAAAAAGATCGTCCGCGTTCAGCCAAAGCGAAAGCGTCTTCTGACAGCAGATAAGGAGCAGATCCCATTTGACATTCTTATTATCGAAGAGACTGGGCCTTTTGTTTTGCCGGATTTTAAAGGCGTTCAAAAGCAAGGCGTATTCCATTTGAAGACATTTGAAGACACTAAGAAAATGGTTGACTGCGCGGGTTTGACGGATACTGCGATCGTTGAGGTTCATAGTTTCCTTGGCCTTCAGGCTGCTTGTCACTTGCGCAAGATCGAGCAGGAGGTCATCGCTGTCGTTCCGGGTAATCATTTGTTTGCCGACCTTTTAGATAAGGATGTGGCGGATTATATTGTTGAGCAATGTCAGAAAAAAGGATTAAGATTTATTTTTAATAACGCCATTACGGAAGTTCTAGGAGACGCCGAAGCGAAAGCGATCCGCTTAAAAACAGGGAAAGTTCTGGAAAGCGAGATCGTTGTGTTCGGCCACGCCGATCGTCAGCAAAATTTATTCAACACAGAGGAGCTTTTTCATCAGGAAAACGATTATTATACGCAATACGAAGATGTGTATTGCGCTAAGGACTTGATGCACTTTCTTGATAAGACTGTCTGGGAAGAATCCTTTGTCAGCCGATACGCAACTTCTGAGCACGCGGCTTGTTTTGTCGCCGGTCTTATGAAGCAACCTCTGCTGACGATCCCTATTCCGGCTATTCGTTCAGTTCAGGTGGATGATCTGTTGGTCAGTCTTTTGGGCTCCTGCAAGAAAGGCGACAATCGGGTTGCCTACTTGAAAGCTGATTATAAGGCGAATCTTTACAAAAAGATATTCATCGAAGACAATGTGATCAAAGGGGCTGTGTTGATCAACGATCAGGTAGGTGAGGCCGCCGTGGCGAATCTCGTCAGGGAGGCTGTCACGATTAGCTCTATTCCCGGGTCCATTGTCGATTATCAGGGTTGATACTTGATGCATTTAAGAAATTTCTTGTAAAACAGGGTGGCATGTATTATTCTAATTTTAAGGAAAAATTCTTAATGAAATTCTTTTCACGAATCCTTGTCCTGCTCCTTTTTTTCTGCCTTTTTCAAGCACCTGTTAGCGCTCAAACAAAGTCGCAAATTATTGAGGAATATCGAGCTAAGGGTGTTGACGCGCAGGAAAAGGGCCTTTATGATGACGCCTTGGCCTATTATCAAAAAGCGCTTAGCTTGGACCTTGAGCGGGCAGAAATTTATAATGATCTTGGTGTTCTTTGTGAGGTGATGGGAAATTTTTATGAAGCGCGAAATTATTATTTAGACGCTCTGCGCGTTGATAAGAATTATTTGTCGACATATTTTAATCTGGCTTTTTATTATAAGCGCCAGGGCGATCTTGCGAAGGCGGCCCAATATTTCAAGGAGCGCGTTGAGCGCAGCCACCCGGAAGATCCTTGGGTTCAGCGGTCTTTAGAGGAGCTGAAGGCGTTTATTCCGATCTTTCCAGATCTCAAGCGCTGGATACAAGAATACGAGGCAAGCTTTTTGGCGTATCGCGCTTCTGTTCTGGACAAAAAATTAAAAGAACAGGAAGAGAAGTTTAACGCTGAAAACCTCAAGCAGTCTGATTTTTGTGTGCAGCAGGCAAAACTTTATGAAGAACAGCAGATGTATGAGCAGGCCTTGGCAGAATATGACAAGGCTTTGTCAAGAACCCCCGATAGCCCTCGGATCATAGAATATCGGCGGCTTGCCGCAATGAAGCTCAAGGAACGCGACATGAAAAAACTGATGGACTCTGCACTTGAAAAGTTCCAGGCAGGGCAGACAGGTTCCTCGAAGGAAGATATTCGTCAAATACTTACCATAATTCCTGACGAAGAAATCAAAAGATAGATTTTAGTATTCACGATTCTTTCTGATCCCAAAAAAAATGTCAAAATCCAGACTTGTTCTTATTGATGCGCATGCGTTATGCTATCGATCTTTTTTTGCGGTTCGCGATCTGCGGACGAGCCAGGGTCAGCCGACAAACGCGGTCTTTGGATTCGTCAACATATTGCGCAAGATTCTTCGGGACTGTCATCCTGATTACGTAGTCGCTTGTTTTGACGTAGGAAAGAAAACGCATCGTCAAGAGCGCTTTGCGCAATACAAGATCCATCGTCCATCCATGCCGGATGATCTGATCAGCCAGATCCCTTTGATCAAGGAACTTATTTTGGCGTACAACATTCCAGTCTTTGAGCTGGAAGGTTTCGAGGCGGATGATGTGATCGCCACCATCACGCGTAAGGTTTCTGAAAAGGATATTGAAGTTTTGATCGTCAGCGGTGATAAGGATATGGCGCAGCTGGTCAATAAAACGGTAAAGATCTACGATTATCGTAGTGATGAGATCCTCGATGAGAAGAAGATCCTGGAAAAATATGGTTTTCAGCCACGACAAATGGTCGATTTTCTTGCATTGGCGGGTGACGCCACAGATAATATCCCTGGGGTCCATGGTATTGGCAAGGTTACAGCAACGGATTTGGTCGTCGAGCATGGAAGCGTAGAAGATATCTACGCGCATTTATCTGCTATAAAGTCAGAAAAGATTCGGCAAAAACTTATAGAGCAAAAAGAAATAGCAATGCTTAGCAAGGATCTCGCGCTTTTAGACAGCCAGGTCCCGATCGATTTTGATCTTAAATCTGTTCGCTTGATTCCTGCGGATGAGGCGCGCCTTGTTCCGTTCTTTGAGAAATTAGAGTTTCGTAAGTTCGCGCAAGAGTTCGGCGGCAGTCAAGCGCAGGTTGCGTGTTCTGAATTTACGCTTACGACGCACAAGGAAATAACCGCGTTTATTAAAGAGGCCTTAAACGTCAAGCGATTTGGCCTGGTAATTGACGCTCAGGCACAGGAAGACGAAACAGGCGATGTTCGTATCGGACTTGTTCTTCAAGATGAGGCCATGTTTCATCTTCCGTTGAATAAGCTTGGACAGATACAAAAAGTGTTTGATGCCGAGGATGTTTTTCTGGTCTGCAACGATCTTAAGGCGTGCCTTAAGGTCTTTAACGATCAAGGTATTTTCTTTCACAACAAAGTTTTTGATGTGATGCTGGCAGGATACTTGCTGGAGCCGTCGCAGGCCAACAAGGACATCTCGACCTTATGCTGGAAATATTTAAAGGTTACGGTGCCTCAGCAGGATGGATTTGCCATTGCAACATCGCAGTTGTTAAGACTGCATGCGATTCTGGCGGATGAGCTAAAGACAAAAGAGCTAGAGAGCCTTTTTTGGGAAGTGGAAATGCCTTTGGCGAGGGTGCTGTTTGGCATGGAAAAGCAGGGTGTCGGACTTGATATCGCGTTTTTAAAAAATCTTTCCTTGCGTACGCATCAGCAGATCCAGGCGATCACAAAGAAGCTTTATCAGCTGGCGGGACAGGAATTTAATCTTAATTCGCCTAAACAGCTTTCGCATATTCTTTTTGAAAAATTAGAACTTCCGGCCGTAAAAAAGACTAAGACGGGATATTCGACGGATGAAGATGTCTTAAAACGGTTAGCGTCAAGACATGAATTACCCCAGGAGATCTTGAGCTATCGCCAATTAACTAAGCTCACAACGACCTATATCGATGCTTTACCGAAAATGGTGGACGCTAAGACGCATCGGATCCATGCGGTCTTCGATCAGACAGGGACAGAAACCGGACGTTTAAGCTCGCGTAATCCTAATTTGCAGAATATTCCGATCCGGACCGAGCTTGGGCGTCAGATTCGTAAAGCCTTTATTGCAGGCGGCAAGGACCACGTATTGGTCTCAGCGGATTATTCTCAGATCGAACTGCGGATCCTCGCGCATTTATCGCAGGATATGAACTTGATCGAAGCGTTCGCGCGCGGGGCAGATATCCACACGATGACAGCCGCTAATATTTTTAATGTTAGCGAGAAGAGCGTCACGCAGGATATGAGAGTCATCGCCAAGCGTATCAATTTTGGCATTGTCTACGGGATGAGCGCGTTTGGTCTTTCAAAAGATCTGAATGTCACACAGAAAGAAGCGCAGGATTTCATCGATAAATATTTTTTACAGTATCCCGGCGTCCCGCGCTTTATGCAGGAGCAGATCCGTAAAGCCGAAAAAGACGGCTTTGTGACAACGCTGCTTAATCGTCGGCGATATATCCCGGAGATCCATAGCGATAATATGGCGTTGCGACAATTTTCTCAGCGTCAGGCATTTAATACGCCTGTTCAGGGAACGGCGGCGGATCTGATCAAGGTAGGCATGATCCATGTGCAGAAAAAGTTAGACGAAGGGCAATTCAGATCAAAAATGACTATTACGGTCCACGATGAGCTTGTGTTTGACGTGCTCAAAAAAGAGCAAGATGACCTTGTTGATCTGGTCCGTCAGCAGATGGAAGGGCCTTTAAATCTTTTGGTGCCGATCCAGGTGAGTATCAAAATGGGAAACAATTGGCTTGAGATGCAGGAGGTTTTACGATGAAGGTCGTTTTTTGCTGCTCGGAGATGGCTCCTTTTGCCAAAACGGGAGGGCTTGCGGATGTTTGTGGTTCTTTACCTTTAGCGTTGATGAAGGAAGAAGTAGACGTTTGCGTTGTTATGCCTTTTTACCGTGAGGTCCAGCAAAGAAATATTCCTTTTAAGATGCTCGACCATGATGTTGCTGTGGCGAACTACCAGAACCTAGATGTCTTTTTTATTAAGAATGAGGTGTTTTTTAATCGCGATGGACTTTATGGCACGCCGCATGGTGATTATGGGGATAACTTGGAGCGTTTTACGTTCTTTAACAAGCGCGTCTTGCAATTGTTAAAGGATATCCGCCTTGCGCCGGATATTATTCATTGCCATGATTGGCAGACAGCCTTGATCCCTGCTTATTTAAAGTTTTATTATCAGGGAGATTCCTTGTTTGAGAAGACAAAAACATTTTTTACGATCCATAATTTAGCATATCAAGGTATTTTCCCTAGGGATAAGTTTTTTGTGCTAGGCTTGCCGCACGAATTGAACTCGATCAACGGGGTGGAGTATTACGGCCAGCTCAGCCTTTTGAAAGCTGGGCTACTTTTTAGCGATTATATTACAACTGTAAGTCCGCAATACGCCAAAGAGATTCAGCACCGCGAATCCGGAAGAGGAATGGAAGGCGTCATCCGCTTTCGCTCAGACCGCCTTTTTGGTATCTTGAACGGGATCGATGCAGAATACTGGAATCCAGAGAAAGATCCCCTGATCGTTCACCCTTACAGCATGAACGATATGAGCGGAAAGGCTAAAAATAAGGTCATCCTCCAGAAAGAAAGCGGTTTACCGGTGTGCGCGTATATTCCGGTCTTTGGTTTTGTCGGGCGTCTATCCGAGCAGAAAGGGATAGATGTGATCGCGCAGGGGATCGAAGAGATGATGCAGTATCCTGTTCAGCTTATTTTTCAAGGGGTTGGGGAACGGCGCTTTGAGGATCTGCTGCGTAGTTTTCAGCAGCGTTTTCCAGAGAAGATCGCTGTCCATATTCAGTTTGATGAAACGATGGCACACCGTATTTACGCAGGAAGCGATTTACTGCTGATGCCATCAGTTTATGAGCCATGCGGCTTGAGCCAGCTGATCGCGTTTCGCTATGGCACGATTCCCTTGGTTCATCACACCGGAGGGCTTGTGGACACAGTGATGCCCTTTAAGCTCACAAACAATCAGGGTGATGGATTTGTGTTCACTCGCTTTGATAAAGAGTCGCTGCTTAAGACTTTTGAAATAGCGGTCAAAGTCTTTGAGGATCGTGACCTCTTTCTGGATCTTTCAACACGTGTGATGCGTTATGATTTTTCGTGGATGACCTCCGCCGTCGAATATAGAAAACTTTACCAGACATGCATATCGTAGGGATCACCGGAAGTTTTGGTTCAGGGAAAACCACTGTCGCACGTATGTTGCGCGAGAGGGGAGCGAAGGTTTTTGACGCCGACAAAGCTGTTCACGCGCTTTTTCTGCCCAAGCATCCATGTTTTAAGAAGATAGCGTCTTCTTTTGGCCGAGAGATCCTGACGCGTGGCCGCATTGATCGCCGCAAGCTTGCGAAGATCGTTTTCAGAAACCCGCAAGCCTTAAGAAAGCTTTGCCGTATCACGCATCCATTGATCATCCAGCAGATAAAAAAGGAGGTTGGCCGGCACCGCGGTATGCGAACGCCGGGCTTATTTGTTCTTGATGTCCCTTTATTGTTTGAAGCAAGATTGGAAGGATTGTGCGATTGCGTTGTTGTTGTCCGATCGACCATTCGCGCGCAGATCACGCGTTTACAAAAAAGGAACCATTTTTCTCAATCAGAAATCCTGCGACGTATTAACGCGCAAATGCCTATAGCCCTTAAGGCTGCTAAGGCGGATTTCGTTATTCATAACCAAGGAAGCATTCAGAAAACAAAAAAACAAGTAGAGGAATTATGCCGAAAACTAAAGAAAAAGAAATTGTAAATGGTGGTGCAAATGGAAAGACTGATCAGGTCCCAATGACGAATGCTGATAAGCTTTTTATTGACAGCTTAAAAGATAAAAAGATGTCGGATCTAACGCAGATCGCCAAAGACATGAAGATCGAAGGCTTAAGTGGCATCAAGAAGCAGGATTTGATCTTAAAGATCCTTCAGGCCCAAGCTGAAAAAGAAGGCGTTATGTTCGGCGCTGGTACGCTGGAGGTCTTATCCGAAGGATTTGGTTTCTTGCGAAACGCCAATTATAATTATCTGCCATGCCCGGATGATATTTATGTCTCTCCATCCCAGATCAGAAAGTTTGATCTTAAGACGGGCGATAATGTCAGCGGGCAGATCCGGCCTCCTAAAGAAGGTGAGAAATATTTCGCGCTTCTTAAAGTAGAAGCGGTCAATTTTGAGAATCCCGAGAAATGCAAAGAAAAGATCCTGTTCGATCAGCTCACACCGCTTTATCCTCAGGAGCGTTTTCTTTTGGAAACAAGCCCCGAAGAACTATCCACGCGCGTCATGGACCTTCTGTCGCCGCTTGGAAAAGGGCAGCGCGCGTTGATCGTCGCGCCGCCGTATAGCGGAAAAACAGTTCTTTTGCAGAAGATCGCTAATTCCATCACGCGTAATCACCCCGATGCGATCCTGATCGTTCTTTTGATCGATGAACGCCCAGAAGAGGTCACGGATATGCAGCGTAGCGTCAAAGGGGAGGTTATTTCTTCAACATTTGATGAGCCGGCAGAGCGCCATGTCCAGGTCGCTGAGATCGTTTTGGAAAAGGCCAAGCGGCTTGTAGAGCATAAAAGGGACGTCGTGATCCTTCTAGACAGCATCACGCGTTTAGCCCGGGCCTACAACACGGTCGTTCCGCATAGCGGCAAGATTCTTTCTGGAGGCGTGGACTCTAACGCGCTTCATAAACCCAAGAGGTTTTTTGGCGCTGCTCGCTGTATTGAAGAGGGCGGCAGTTTAACGATCATCGCGACAGGGCTGGTGGACACCGGAAGTCGCATGGATGAGGTTATCTTTGAGGAATTCAAAGGAACCGGCAATATGGAATTACAGCTTGACAGAACGCTTTTTCAGAGGAGAATATATCCCGCGATTGACATCAAAAGGTCAAATACACGCCATGAAGAGCTATTGATCCCCGAGGGTGATCTGCAGCGCATTTGGCTTTTACGCAAGGCGCTCAATGATCTTAATCTATCGGAGTCAATGGAACTTTTGTTGGCGAAACTTGCGAAATATAAGACCAACAAAGATTTCTTAAACAACATGAACAGAGCTGACTAAGCCTATCAAGGAGGACAATGACGTATGAAAAAAGATATTCACCCTAAATATGAAGAAGCCACGATCACATGTTCTTGCGGGGAGATTATTCAGACGCGCTCGACCCGCAAAGGCATCCATGTGGAAATTTGCTCTAAGTGCCATCCATTCTTCACGGGCGATAAAAAGTTTGTCGATACCGCCGGCCGCATTGATCGTTTTAAAAAGCGTTACGCCAAGAAAGATAAATAACAGCTCGGCGCAAAATGCGCTGAGTTGTTCCGAGCCAATAGGCAAAGGACAAAGAAATTGCTCAGCGTGAAATGCGTTGAGATACTCCGAGCGTTTGCGCGAGGAGATGACAGACGATGAATATTGATAAACTTCAGAAGGCCCAAGAGCGTTGTGGTGAGCTAGAGGTCCTTTTGGCGGATCCGCAAGTGATCGCTGATAATAAGCGATATCAATCTTTTGCCAAAGAGATGGCAGAATTGATGCCGTTTGCCAGCGCTTACCGCGAGCATCAAAATCTTCTTAAAGAAAAACAGGATCTTGAGCATCTTTTGAAGGAAAAGCATGATAAGGATTTTATCGATCTTGCGCATTTCGAACTCTCTGAGCTGCAAGCCCGCCAAGAAGCTCTTGAGCTTCAGATCAATGAACTGCTAAATCCCAAACGACAAGAGCAAGAAAAAGATATCATCATCGAGATCCGTGCCGGTACTGGCGGAGCCGAAGCCTCTTTGTTTGCTGGCGATCTGTACCGAATGTATACTAAGTACGCAGCTCAGAAGAATTGGCGCGTTGATCTTATGAGCAGTCATCCGGCAGAGGGTGGAGGATTTAAAGAGATCGTTTTTGGGATTAGCGGAAAAGGTACCTGGGAGCGTTTAAAGTGGGAAAGCGGAGCGCATCGCGTTCAACGCGTTCCAACAACAGAAGCTTCGGGGCGCATTCATACATCTGCGGCGACTGTCGTTGTCATGGCAGAGCCGGAAGAAATAGATCTTGTGATCGACCCTAAGGATCTAAAAATCGATGTTTTTCGTTCGTCCGGCCCTGGAGGACAGAGCGTTAATACGACTGACTCAGCGATACGCGTCACGCACTTGCCGACGGGAACCGTTGTCGTTTGCCAAGATGAACGCTCACAGCTTAAAAATAGGTTAAAGGCCATGCGTGTTTTACGCGCGCGAATCTTAGATAAGATGCAAGAAGACAGTCGCGCAAAGGAATCCCAAGAGCGCAAGGCGAAAGTAGGGACAGGGGATCGTAGTGAAAAGATCCGTACTTATAATTTTCCAGATCGCCGCGTTACGGACCACCGTATTGGGTTTACAAGTCATCAGCTTCCCAGCATCTTAGATGGTGAAATGGATGAGCTTACAAGCGCTCTGATCGAAGCTGAGCTTAGGGCGGAGGTGCAAGAATGAACGAGCAAGAACTCATTCTCACATCCGTTCTGCAATGTCGCAGAGTTGATCTTTACACAGGCTCCGTTGAAATGACCGAAGATCAAAAACAGCAGCTTGATGATATCTACAGCAGACGTTCTTTGAGCGAGCCCGCGCAATATATTTTACGTACTTGTGAGTTTATGGGGTTTGATTTTTATGTTGATCAGCGCGTATTGATCCCTCGTCCGGAAACAGAGTTGATAGTAGAGGCTGCGGCGACTTTTTTGCAAAAGGCAGATAAGTCTTTAAGCATTCTTGATATCGGAACGGGAAGCGGCAATATGATCATTAGCCTCGCGAAGAATTTTCCTCACCATCATTTTCTAGCCCTGGATATTTCTATAGAGGCGCTTGAGGTTGCTAAGCAGAACGCACGGACGCACGATGTCTTTTCGCAGATCACATTTCTTGAGGGTGATATTTTTAGCGATGCATGTATCCGCAAGATGCCGCCATGCGATATCATTATTTCGAATCCGCCGTATATTCCAAGCGGCGATATCGTAGATCTTCAGCCGGAAGTCCTCCAAGAGCCCCATGGCGCTTTGGATGGCGGAGAGGATGGATTACGTTTTTATCGTCAGATCGCGCAATTCACAAAATATGTCTTATCCCATCATGGCTTTCTTTTTCTTGAGATCGGACAAGGCCAGGCAAAAGATGTTAAAGACATTTTAGAAAAGACAGGTCATCTGATCGTTCAAGGATGTTTAAACGATTATTCACATATAGAACGTGTTATTATGGCGCAAAGGATATAGTCTATGGACAAGCTTGTGATCGAAGGGGGAAAACGTTTATCTGGAGAAGTTCGCATTAGCGGGGCAAAGAATTCGGCGTTGCCTATTATGGCGGCTACTCTTTTGACGGATCAGCCGTGCACGATCCATAATGTGCCCAAATTACGCGACACATTGACCATGATCAAACTTCTGGAGTCTTTAGGCAAGGTCACGCGTTATGAAAAAGGAAAGCTGGTCGTTTCGAACAAGGGGCCGATCAAAGATACTGCTCCCTATGACCTTGTTTCCACGATGCGCGGATCGTTCTGTGTCTTAGGGCCTCTTTTAGGAAAGCTTCGCCGGGCCCGTGTTTCTTTGCCCGGAGGTTGCGTGATCGGTATTCGCCCTGTTGATCTTCATGTTAAAGGCTTGAAGGCTTTAGGTGCTGAGATGACAACGGATGCGGGATATATTGTCGCTAAAGCCAAACGCTTGCGAGGAGCACGTATCTATTTAGGAGGGGTCTTTGGGTCATCAGTCCTGGCAACGGCCAATGTGATGATGGCGGCTGTTCTGGCCAATGGTGAGACGGTCATTGAGTCAGCGGCTTGCGAACCGGAGATCGAGGATCTAGGGAATTTTTTAGTGCGCATGGGCGCTCATGTGATAGGACACGGGACGCCGCGCATCATTATTCGCGGGGTTAAGGAGCTTTTAGGGGCAGACCATAGCATTATCGCGGATCGTATCGAAGCAGGGACATTTATATTGATGTCCGTGGCTACGCGCAGCGACTTGACGATCCGTGATGCGTATCACGGGCATTTGCTATCCTTGATCGATGTCTTAGAGTCCATAGGGGTCCGTTTTGAGTGTACCGATGATGTGATCCGTGTGATCAATCGCCGAACGATCACACCGGCCAGCATCAATACATATCCTTATCCAGGATTTCCAACGGATCTCCAAGCCCAATTCATGGCCTTAATGGCAACGACACCCGGCGTGAGTGTTATCACGGACCGTGTCTATCCTGATCGATTTATGCATATTGCTGAACTTGACCGCATGGGGGCTAATATTCGTCGGGAAGGTTTACACGCGATTGTCCAGGGGGTCAAAACCCTACACGGAGCCCCGGTTATGGCTTCAGACCTACGCGCATCGGCCGCTCTTGTCATTGCCGGCTTGACCGCGAAAGGCCTGACGGAGATCCACCGCATCTATCATCTGGAACGTGGGTATGAGGACCTCGAGAAAAAACTTTTGAACATTGGCGCAAAGATCTCAAGGAAAAAAGTGTGATATGATCCTCATGCTGGATAATTATGATTCCTTTACCTACAATCTCGTTCAGTACCTGGCGGAATTGAAAGCGGATGTTGAGGTTTTTCGCAACGATGCCATCACGATCGATGATATCAAAAGCATGGGGCCGGAACGTATCGTTGTCTCTCCTGGGCCGGGACGGCCAGAGGATGCAGGTATATCTGTTGCGTTAATACGAGAATTTGCCGGTCAGATCCCGATCTTAGGGGTTTGCTTAGGCCATCAGGCCATTGGCTATGCCTATGGCGGGAGCATCATCGGCGCGAAAAAATTGATGCATGGCAAAACCTCTTTGATCCATCATAATAAAAAAGAGATCTTTAAAGATCTACCTAATCCGTTCGAAGCGACACGCTATCATTCCTTAGTTATCGATCGAAAAACCATTCCTTCTTGCCTTGAGGTTACCGCTTGGACAGATGATGGCGAGATCATGGGCGTACGGCACAAGGATCATCCGCTTTGGGGTGTTCAATTTCATCCGGAGTCTATTTTGACCAAAGAAGGCAAAAAGTTGCTTCAGAATTTTCTAATCTTAAACCCTAAATAAATTTTCTATCTGCATGCAAGAGTATATAAATAAGATCCAGCAACATCATGACCTCACCGCCCAAGAGATGTCTGATGTGATGCGACGCATCATGACCGGAACAGTGCCGAAAGAGGAGCTTAGCGCGTTTCTTTTAGCGTTGCGCAAGAAAGGGGCCGCGGTCAATGAGATCACCGGTGCGGCACGTATCATGCGCGAGTTCGCGATCGCGGTAGATACAGATAAAGACGTTGTGCTCGATACCTGCGGGACTGGAGGCGATAGGGCAGGCACATTCAATATCTCGACCGCCGTCGCTTTTGTGGTTGCTGGCGCTGGTTGCGTGGTGGCCAAGCATGGCAACCGTTCTGTTTCCAGCAAATGTGGCAGCGCGGATGTGCTTGAGTATTTAGGTGTCAATGTGGGCATGAAGGTCGAGCGTTTATCGGATTGCCTGCGCCAGGTGGGCATCGCTTTTTTATTCGCGCAAAATTTACATCCGGCCATGCGTTATGCGGCCGCGGTTCGCAAAGAACTAGGGGTTGAGACGATCTTTAATGTTTTGGGGCCTCTGACGAACCCGTCCAAAGCCACGCATCAGATGATGGGTGTTTATAGCAAAGAATTAGTTGAGCCCATGGCGCATGTTTTGCAGAATCTGGGATTAAAGAAAGCTTTGGTGGTGCATGGAGAGGATGGCTTAGATGAGATCACGACCACTGCCAAGACATTTGCTAGTGAGTATAATAGCCAAGATATCATTTCATATGAGATCGATCCATCTTTCTACGGCATTCCAAGAGCTCTTCCTCAAGACCTTAAGGGAGGAAACGCTGAAACCAATGCGCAGATCATTTCTGATGTTCTAAGCGGTCAGGCTGGAGCCCAAAGAGATATCGTTATTTTAAATGCTGCTCACGCGTTGTACGTCGCTGGCAGAACCCCAACAGTTCATAAGGGCATAGAGGCAGCCCGCCAATCGGTCGATACAAAAAAAGCCAAAGAAAAACTTGATTCCTTGATCGCGTTTACTAATCAATGACAAAAGATTTCCTAAAAGATATTATTGCGTACAAACAAGACCTAATCAAAAAGAAAAAAGTCTTCCTACAGGAGCTTAAGGCAAAGAATAAGAATGACAAGCACACATCGTATCATATATTCCAGAAAGCCATATCAAAGCCGGGCCAGCTAAATCTTATCGCTGAGATCAAAAAAGCTTCACCATCTCAAGGGGTTATACGTGGTGATTTTAGCGTGCTGGATCTATCGCACACCTATCAGAAAGCTGGCGCAGCCGCCATTTCTGTTTTGACCGAAGATAAGTATTTTTTAGGCAAGCCGCCGTATGTGCGCGAGGTGGCTGAGTATGTAAGCTTGCCTGTTTTGACCAAGGATTTTATTATTGACGAGCTGCAGATCTTTGAAACCTTTTCGTTCGGCAGTAGCGCGGTGCTGTTGATCGTTGCCATCCTTACGGATAAAAAGCTACAACAGCTTCTTGAGACCGCTCACGGTTTAGGCATGGATGCCTTAGTCGAGGTCCATGACGAGAAAGAACTTCAGCGCGCCATCAATAGCGGGGCTAAGATCATAGGGGTCAACAACCGTAACCTTAAAACGCTTGAAGTTGATCTTGCGACCTGCGAAAAGCTGATCCCGCGTATTCCTAAAGGAATAGCGATCGTTGCTGAAAGTGGGATCAAAGATCATGCGGATATTCAGAAGCTTCAACAGTTGGGCGCGCATGCTGTTTTGATCGGAGAAACTTTTTTGCGTGCCGCTGATGTTGGGGCAAAGGTGAAAGAACTGATGCATGGTTAAGATCAAGGTTTGTGGAATAACGAACAGCAAAGACGCTCAGCTCGCGTGCCGTCTTGGCGCTTGGGCCGTTGGGTTTATCTTTTATTTCAAGAGCCCGCGCTATGTTGCGCCCGCAAAAGCTCAAAAGATCATCCGAGCCTTGCCGAAGGCGGTTGTTCCTGTCGGTGTTTTTGTTGACGAACCGCTTGAAAGTATAAGAGCGATCGTGGCTCAATGCAAATTAAAAGCAGTCCAGCTGCATGGCAGCGAAACACCTGCAGCCTGTTCATGTATCAAGAACGTTTTGACCATCAAGGCTGTTCGTGTCAAAAGCAGGGCGGATATCGTCAAAGCTTTACGCTATTCCACGGATTTCATATTGTTAGATGCCTATCACAAAGATCTGCTTGGTGGCACAGGAAAAATCTTTAATTGGGACTTGTTGTCGAATAGAAAAAAGACAAAAAGCAAGATTATCCTTTCAGGGGGATTGAATCCTGAGAACATCCGGAAGGCTGTCGCCTTAAAGAATATTTATGCTTTTGATGTTGCTAGCGGTGTTGAGAAAAGGCCGGGGAAAAAATGTGTACGCCTGTTAAGAAAGTTTTTTAGGCAAGCAAAAAACTAAATCCGAAGCTCTAAGTGCTAAACAAATACAAATGTTAAAATTTCAACGATGAAGATATTTGTGAAATTCTGGAATTGATTTTTTGAAATTATTTAGGATTTAGGGTTTCGATATTCGGATTTTAAGGAGTATTTCTATGAGCAAGATCGTTTTTGATATTGAAACCGCAGGGCAGGATTTTGATAGCTTAGATGAAACATCTAAAGAATACTTCTTAAAGTTTGCCGACAACGAACAAAAGGTCGAAGATGTTAAGAATAGTATGAGTTTTTATCCTGTGACAGCCCAAGTGATCACGATCGGTATGTTGGATGTCGAAACGAATAAAAGTTTTGTGTTCTTTCAGAACGGTGGCAAGAAAGAGAAATTCCAGGAAGGGGACATCACCTATGTTTCCGGTGATGAAAAAGAGATCCTGATGCATTTCTGGAAGCTCATTGAAAAGGCCAATGTTTTTATTACCTTCAATGGCCGGACTTTTGACTGTCCTTTTATCATGTTGCGCTCCGCTATTAATAACGTCCGCGCGACCAAGAATCTTGTACCTTATCGTTATGATGCGAAGCTGCATGTTGATCTTTGCGATCAGCTGACTTTTTATGATGCCATGCGTCGGCGCTTCAGTCTGGATATGTGGTGTAAAGCCTTTGGCATCAAAAGTCCAAAAGAAGAGGGGATCACAGGCCTTCAGGTCAAAGAGCTTTTTTCTAAGGGTGCGTTCCATGATATCGCTCGATATTGCGCGCGCGATCTGCAGGCGACCAAAGAGCTATATCTTTATTGGGAGAATTATTTAAAGTTTTAAAAGAAATCAAAATTCAAAAGTCAAAATCCAAAGCTAAAAAACTGATACAAAATCACAAAAATAAGAACATAAAAATTTTAATTTCATTCTTATTAGACTATTTTTTGAGCTTAAATTATATTTTTTGTGCTAATGGATCGTTAAATTCTGAATTTTGACTTTTAATTTTTAAATTTCTGAAACCGCTTTCCCAGACCCATTTTTACCCCCTTGTTTTTTATTGATCACGTGCTATATTCTCCATTGAGCCGATAAAGGCAAACCCGGGGAAACCCGGGGGCGCAAAACCACAGACCTAAGTTGTCTGAAGCAGCTTGCGCCCCGCACCCGGAGTGGTGCAGGGGCTACCTCAAGGGCCGGTTGGGCCGCAGTGGATGACAAGACGGTGGCTGGGTTGCCGAAGTGGACATACTTTGTCGGCTCTTTCTTTTTTCCTTCCTTTAAATCCTTCTCCTTGAAATTTGCAAAAAGTATGCTATATTTTCCCAAAAGAAACCGCTTTCTTATCCAATCTGTTCTAATTTCCTGCCACGGAAAAAAGGTTTAAGGCTTGCTTTTTTAGCCTTTGAGTACGTATGTTGATCAATTTTGATTCTAACAAGTTGTCAAAAAAGGAGAAGTTTCATGACCGCCTGCGGTAACAAAGCCCAAAGAAAATTCATTTCAAAGATCATTTCTGTCTTTATCGCCTTTAGTTTTCTTTTCACCTCTGTTATTCCAAGCTATGCCCAGAGTCTCTCTGGGCCTGCGGTCATTCCATCGGGGCTAATCACGCCCACGGCAGCCTTTATGCCTGTTATGTTGCGCGCTATTGAGATCGACCCTGTTAATCCTTTGCATTTTGGCTTTATCGTGGATAACGGTGACACTGGTCTAGAAGGTGAGGCCTTGACCGCGGAAGCCAAGAATCTCATTCGCTACTTTTTAGCCTCCTTGACAACCCCTGAAAAAGAAATGTGGGTTAACCTTTCGCCGTATGAAAAAGACCGCATCATTCCTGATAGCTTCGGCCAGACCCAGATGGGCCGAGACCTTTTAGCCCAAGACTACATGTTGAAACAATTGACAGCTTCCTTGATATATCCGGAAGATGAACTTGGCAAGAAGTTTTGGGACAAGATTTACAAGACTGCTTATGAGAAGTATGGCACCACCGAGATGCCCATGGATACATTCAACAAGATCTGGATCTTGCCTAAGAAGGCCACCGTTTATGAAAACAATAACCGAGTTTTTGTTGTTGATAGTGAGCTCGCCGTTATGATGGAGGAGGATGTTCTGGCACTGCAGAAAAGTAGAGAGGAGAAAGTAGAGAGTAGAGAGATTGGAAAAGATGCGGGTGGCTTGAGCCAGAGCTCTCAGCCGCGCGCAGCGGCAGGGGTTCCCCGCGGGGGGATGGGTGCCGCGAGCACGGATGAGATGGCGAAAGACAGGACCCGCACCTTGACATCCCAGATCGTGCGCGAGATCGTATTGCCTGAGATCGAAAAAGAGGTCAATTTTGGCAAGAATTTTGCTGCCCTTCGCCAGGTTTACAGTGCGATGATCCTGGCAGCGTGGTACAAGAACAATTTGAGGGAAAGCTTGCTTGGAAAAGTCTATATGGATCAAAATAAGATCAAGGGGATCGATCTTGTTGATAAAACTGAGAAGCAGAGGATCTATGATGAATACGTTAATGCCTTTAAAAAAGGTATTTATGACTTTATTAAGGTTGAGCACGACCAATACACGGGAAAAAATATTCCGCGTAAGTATTTTTCAGGCGGTTTCACGCCTACTACTTCTGATGGGATCCCTTTAGGCGAGGCGTTGGAAGAGGTCACTCCATCCGCAGATAAATTGCAAGCAAAGGGAAGTGCAACGAGATTTGACGCGAATCTAAGGGAAAGTAAGGACGGAAAGGGTTCCCCCGGCTCTGCGATCATTTCAAGGATATCGTCTTTAGAGCCGGCATCTGTTCTTTTGCGAGAGATCGCGTCTAAGTTCGAGCTGGCTGGAAAAATGCTTTTAAGCTTTAATATTCTTACAGAGGAAGGATATTCTTACGGATTTTCTTTAAGCGATCCCCAGGCTTCAGGTCGCCTAAGCGTTGTTTTGCCAAAAGCTAAGAAGGTTACGATGTTCTTTAAAGATAGGACCTCTTTAGCCTTTGCCAAAGATGCAGCAAATAGCCGATGGAAGATAACACAGTTTTACGGTCAAGGATTTAATTTCAAGGACGAAGGAGCAAAATGGAGTGAGCTCGGTGGCTCTGTCAATATCCCTAAGTTTCACGCTATTGTGGATCAAAGAGATATGACAACAGGGATCATCGCGGAAAATATGGCTTTAGGGTTGGTCAGTGACGACATCAAGCAGGTCGAGTGGTATAGGCCCAGCAGTAAAAACCTCATGGCTGAAAAACTTGCTTCTGTGCCGCAAGATGTCAGAGAACCTTTGACGGTAAAGATGTTTATTCGTGACGGCTATGTTGTTCTTCATCGAGCCAAAAAGGCAAATTTTTGGGAGTTTGTATCGCAGGGGATGCCACTGGCAGAAGATAAAGAAGAAGCCGTGTCTTCCAGCATTCGTATTATTTCAAAGGAGGAGATCGATCCGTTCGTTCAAAAGTTAGGCATGGACAAGCCGGGTAGCACTTTTAACCGAGATTATTTTGCAAGTCTTATTGCTCAATATAATCAGCAAATGGTCGATAAGCAAAAAGGAATTGTTAACGATCTGGTTATTGGCAAGAATTTCTTTCCAAATTCTATGATCTCAGCGTCAAAAATGAAAGAGATCATGAACGCGACGGATTTCGCGACAGAGATCTTGTCGCAGGAGGAAAAGTATCTTGAGGCTGCCAAGAATGTTGATCATCGCATTGATTTTATGAACGGCGGAGCAGGGACTTCTGTGGGGGGAGTTGGGGCGAAGTCCATGGCCTTGACCTTTGTTGAAGATCTACAAGGATTTGATAAAGGCGGAAATCCTAAGATCTTTAAAAATGTGGAATTTAGCATTCTCGATGTAAAGTATGTCCACAACATCATTGCCGCCCAAAAAGGTCGCGTTGCGCGCGCCAGTATTCGTGAGCTTGTAAGCAAAGATACCGTTGGCCCTATCTCAGAGTTTCGCAATAATCATATTTGCCTTCTTGATAAGATCGATGATCGCATCCCAGAAAGTAAAAAGCGCACGTACGCTGAATATATTAAAGGAATGCAGGGGATTAACTTAGACGAAGACATGATCGTGCAGGCAATCCAACCCGTTGTTGATGTGGCAACAGGAGAGCTAACAGATCGAAAAACATCTCCAGGCGGTCATGGTGTTTTTGGGCGAATGTCTTTTGAAGAAATCCTTAATGATGTTCTGCCTGAAGATAAGGTAGTGATCCGCGATATTACTAATGGGGATGGTCCGAACAATCAAATTCCGTCCGTTGTTTTAGGCTGGATGGCGGCCAACAAGGTCCCCATGGTACTTTTGTCATCGACAACCATGGAATTGGATAAAAAAGGTGGCAAGGTGGGTGCCCAGCCTGTCGAGGACGGCCTTTTGCTGCAGGATCTTACCGCTGACAACACGCGCATTAACATGATGGAAACTGTTCAAGCGGGCAAGGTTGGGCAGGGTGAGCTTTTTCAGAAGATCGGTTTGACTACAGGTCCTGTTGAAGATGTTGGGCAGGAGGGGGAGCAGTTCTTTAATACAAACATTATGGGTATCAACGAGACTGTGCTTCAGCCATTCTTGCGCGAGCTGGAACAGATCATCGGACACGAACAATATGTGCAGTGGACATCGCCAACTTTTATCGATAACCCAAAAGAAAACGGCACGATCTATCAGATCGAGGGCGCCTTGGGCCATGTGCTTCAGAATCTTGATTACCACGTGCGCTACACCGATAACCAGAAAGTAAAAGACTTGATGAAAAAGTACGGTTGGACGAGGCTTTTGCATATCGTGAATTTTACACCTGAATACCGAGAACTATGCTTTACGCCGGTTAAATTTGCCTTGGATTGGAATTATTATTTATCTGAGCATTTTACGATGGACACAAAAGAATGGTCCATGAGAAACAACAAGCCAGGACATTTGGCACGGTTTGAATTTTCTAAGTCCTACGAGGATTATTATCAGAAAAACAAGATCAACGCGCATAAAATTCTTCCATTGGGTTCTAAAACTTTAAACCTTGACCTTCTTTATGTTGCTGGAAAGTGGACTTTAAATAAGCCGGAATATATTGGAACCGTTGAGCTTCGCAATGATACAGATCAAGAGATCAAATTAGATGAATTATTAAGAAATAAGAAATATCAATATCTGTTCGATAGGGGGATCCTAAGGAGAGGATCAGAAGGGCACTTGATCTTGGACAATATAATCGTTTCTTACATAGGTGTTGATATCGATGGAAAAGGGACGGATCTATTAGTAGCGCCTTCTCGGCCGGTTTCTTCTACGCTAATTTCGATCCCAGCTACCACGGGTCGAGAAGTTGCCGCTGTGCTCATCAAAGATCATCAGGTGGATCCTTATTTTATCTCCGGAACTGATCAGAGCGGAAATGTCAAGCCATTCATCACCGCGGTTTGGCATGCGGAAGCACCGCAGTTATCTGAAAGCGAGAAAGAATATTATGGTTTAGATTTCAGGGATTATTATTACGGGTGGTCAGAGACGGAATTGCCAATTTCAATATACGTATTCAATCAGAGCGAAAGGATTCTTTTGCGATTAAGTGAAGACGGGAAGACGTATCGATCTTCCGGCAAAGGATCTAAAGACCAGAGCATCTCCTCATCTCTTGTGGCGGTCGAGCGTCCTTCGGGAACTATGAACGCTTATGATATTGTCATGGCGCTTAAACAAGAGATCTCGCACAAGACATGGTCTGTGGAGTTTAATGATCAATCTTATCTTGAGCATGAAGCAGGTTTTCAGGAGTTTTTTGGGAGCAAGAATCTAGAGAATGGAGAGAGACTGATCGTTAAGTTATGGCAAGAAAACAGAGATTCACCTCTGACACAGATCATGATCGATCAATATGATCTTTTTGCGTCGATCACGGCATTGCGCTTTTCGTGGAATGAAGAAAAGCAGAATTTTGACGCTGTGCTAGATGAGAATATCGCGCGCAAGGCGCAAGAGATCATTAAGCGGATGCCTGCTTCTGTCGCGTCTTCAGGCGCGATCACCAAGCAGCAGTTGATCAGTCCGATCACGCGTATTATGCAGGATGAAAGATCAGATGTTGGCACCATGGGAGTTAAATTGCGTTCTGGCGGGTATCAAAGGGTCAGCGTGTCTAATCCAAAGGCCCCATGGAATGACCTCGATCTTCGTGAACCGATAGCATCAATTCGCCTAGAGCTTGGAAACGGCTCTTCTTATTATCTCAACGTTCGCTATGAGGGTAAGCGCGCGATCATTGATGTGAACAAAGTGCGAACGACTTTTTCGCAAACACAAACAGTTGCCGCTCGGATAGCGTCGATGCTTACAGATAAAAGAAATTTTCGCTTAGGTAGTTCACGCGACCGCGAAAGCTATCTTAGGGTTTTATCCGAATCCAAGGAAAGAAACTGGCAAGCCGTCGATCAGATCTCTAATAATTTTTCAAAAGAGAGAGCTGTGCAAAAGATCAAGGATCTATCGGCCAGAGAAAAGGCCGTTTTTGTCGATATTGAGCAACATTCTATTCTTGAGAAAGATAAGATCGAACAGTGGCTTTTGGGGCCCGGCAAACCTCTCGCGTATCAGATCAGATTTCAAGATGGAAGTTATATTTATCTGGTAAGCAAGGATCTTTCTTATCGTGATCCTGTTGTTGGCGTGACAGCGAAGACTGCAGAAGTTAAGTCGGTAGTTTCAGCAAAAAGAGGATATTGGACATCCGATTCCGCAAAGATCCAGCGTGATGTTGAGGAGATCATCTCGATCATCGGGCGCGAAGAAAAGATGGAAACTATAAAGATTTTTAACCCTGCCGTCCTTTATGATGCCAACAAGTTGAAGCTAAAAGATGCCATAGATCGATTTAAAGAAAGATTTAGCATGCTTGTTACTAAAAAACTTGAAGGGATCGTGCTTACTTTTAGGACCTATTCGATCGAGATCTCTGTCAGCAAGAGCACGCAACAAATTATTCATGTTCATGTAAAAGATAAGCAGGGAATGCGCCTGCCGGGATTTGACCGTTCAAAATTATCATCAGAAAATGTTTTTTCTACCGCGTCAGCAACCACCTACATCGATGGTGTTTCTTCTGGGGAGCCGGCACAGAGAACTTTAGGGTTAGAAAGGTATCTGGAGGAAAAGCCCAATGTTCCTGAAACAAAGAAAACAGCGTCTGAAAAAAGAGGGTTTTTGCCGTCAGATTCCGCAAAGATCCAGAGGGATGTCGAAGAGCTTCTTTCGGTCATTGATCGGCGCGGAAAGCTGCAAACTATAATAATTCGTAGCTTTGATGAAAATTATCGAGGTTACGATGCTTCGGCCGGAGCTCAGATAAAAGATGCTGTAGATGCGTTTCGGGAGCGTTTTGGAGATGTGATAAAAGTTATTAGTTTTAGAACTGACAATTTCAATATCACTGTTGAACTTGAAAAAAGAACGGGCAAAGTCCTTGAAGTCTTGGTGTTTGATAAAACTTTTCCCGCAAACGAGAAAGCTGATCTACAACGATATATATTGTCAGCCGAAAACTTTTTGTCTACCGCGCCAGAAAAAAACAAGGCAGAGGTTCAAAGCGAAACACCTAAACCCGCGCAAGAGATCCCGTATGATGCGAATATCGTTTCGCGCAAGGAAAAGGTCAGCTTCAAAGGGGTAGAATTTGATGTTCAGGAATTTTCTAAGCGAATCCTAGATGCTACAAAGGGTAATCTTTTGATCGACACCGGTCTAGATTTTGACTGGAGAAAAAACGTGATATTCTCCTTTTCATCTCAAGATAAGATGGATTATAGGGCTATGCATAAACCTGCGAAGAATGTATCTTATATGATTGTGCTTCGTCAGGTTGAGGACGAGATGATTGAGATAGAAGCAGAATTTCAGAATTCCGCTGGTGAAATGAATCATGACGAAGGCCTGTTGCGCTTGGCAACGGATATTTTAAAGTCTCTGAGCCAGGAGGATGTAGGGGAAAAGTTGCCGCAAGCCTTTGGCGCACAGCCGGCTAAATTAAGCGAATTAATGCCGGGAGAATTTGGGCATCAGCTCCTTGAATTTCTTGATCAGTTGGGCGTCAAGGAGTTGCGCGCAGTAAATATTTTTGATGGTGTAAGTTTTTATTATTTTTACTCCACCAAGCAGATCCGTGAAAGCAGGGAAGAAGTTGCTCATGCTTTAGATGGCTTGGTTCAGGAGAAATCAGACAGGCAATCTATTGAAATTTTGTGGACAGCCAATAGAGTTGTTGTTGATCTCGAGAATGGGGAAGTTGTTGGTGTCCGGCCTGGATTTGCAACTCTTGGCGCAGGTCAAGAGGATATCGACCGGATCCGCCAAAATCTTCCGCAGGAGCATTTTCTGTCGATGGCGAAATCAGAAATTAATGAAAAGATTGTCAAAAGTGAATCGAGCATAGGGAAAAGAAACATCAAGGATTTAAAATTAACAGAGATCAGTAATTACCTGAGCGTATTTCTTGAAAAATTAGGCGAAAAGATTGGCCTGCGATCGCTTGATTTTAAGATAGGTTATTATGCCGTTGCTCGACAATTTGATTATGCTGCTTCCCGGATCAGAGATCCTGAAGCCGTTAATTTCGCCATTTCTAGCGAATTGAATAGAGGTATGGGGAATATTAGTTTTTCGGTTGAACAGGGGAAAGTTGTCGGCGTTAATGTCCAGGATCGTCTGCTTAACGAAAAGGTGAAGGCTGTCCTTTCCGAACTTTCAGAGGACAACTTTCTGAAAACAGCAGCTTCTTCGACGCTGGGTGATGAAAGCACAAGTCCTTTCGCTTTTGACGGAGTCCCGTCAACGGTCATCAAGTCTTTGCCTATGGCAAGTATTCTCGACGCTGTTAAGGCAGTTGAAGACGTAATGGGTAAAAAGGTGGAGTCTTTCTTGTGGAATGGGTTGGATTATGAAACTGAGGAAGATTCACATATATTTCATGAAAAATTGGTTGAGACGGATTCTGTCATGCCCAATTCTCTTTTGTTTACCTTTGATGCGCAAGAGGAAAAAGAAATGAATGTCGTTATCTTGACCGATGCTGACAAAGGTGTTTCGATAGCTGTTAGAAAAACAGATCAAGGTCAAGGAGATAAAGGCTTTTTAGTCCGAAACAGAGGCGAGCGCCAAGAAGATGTTGAAATTAAGATCAAAGAAAAGCTTGAAGCTACATCCTCCAGCCTCACGGTCGATTTTCCTGAAAATAGTCTGCATTTTGTTGAGTTCGTTGATCGATTTATAAAGAATTATCCTATCGAAGATGCTGTGATCACCGGCGTCATAAGCTTTCGCATAGGGAAAACTTATGACT
>CAZAOD010000001.1:74013-85567 GCA_964486675.1 uncultured Planctomycetales bacterium
TGACTTTTCCGGGGGGAGTTTTAGAAGCTACGCGGACCGGACGCTGAAAATAGGCGAACCATTCTCATTCTCTTTTTATCTTGGAGAATCCCAGGGAAAGAAGATCACGGTCACCTTAACGCAAGAAACGGAGGCGAAAATCGCGGTAGATGTTGAATGGGAAGCGATCCAGCCCCCCGGATCCGACTTTAGGGTACCCGTAGACGAGCAGGAAAGGCAGTACATTCAGAAATTTGCGGTTTGGGTTCTTGCAGATATGAAAGAATATATGGAAAAATATTTTCCTAAGACTTCTTCAAGCGACCAGAGGCTCGGCGGGATTTCGATGAGCTCTTCAAGTCTTCAGATGCAGATCAAGCGTGATGGCAATGGTATTCCGCTGCCGATCTCCCAGCAGCCCATTGAGATCATGAACATTCAAGGTTTCACATTTGAGATCATGGGCATTACCCCTGTAGCAAGCTTGCTGTTGCTTTCCGGCCTGGATACTAAGACGCCCAGCAATAAAGTCAAGGGTGCTGATACGCCAGAACTCATCGGCCGGCCCGCAGAACCTGCTTTGTCTGTCGAGGAGTACGCGCAGGTGGGTTTGCTGTAAGATATAAGGTGTCAGATGTAAGATACGCGATGTAAGATGGCGATGACAGGGACGCGAGAAGGGCCCCGCAGGATTTCTGCGGGGCCCTTTCTTATGCACAAGAAAGTTGTATTAAAAAGTAAAGGCGCGGCACATAGTTTTAAATTTTAAGCTCTAAATCCTAAATAAATTTGAAATTCTAAAAAAATACAAAATCAAAAAAATTTCGGAATTTTTAACATTTGATCTTGTTTAGAGTTTAGAACTTCGTGCTTAGAATTTGAGGGCTTTTGTGCTATAATTTTTCATCTATGAACGATAAAGTGATTAGAATTTATAAAAAATTTTATGTGGATGAGGTCAAAAGCCACGCGCTTTTGTGCGGCGATCTGACCGCCAATTGCTCGAAGTGTAATGCTATGGGCTTAAAGCTTGACTCTACCGTCTGCCCGGAATGTAAAACACCGTTTAAATACATCACCTTTCGCAGCTTGACAGGTAATATGCCAAAGATCATCAGGATCATTGAGCAAAATCCAGGCATGTGCGTTCTGGATTATGATGACTATAAAAAGGCTACCGGAGCACTTCGAGCAGAGGATCTGTTTAAAGACTAAATTAAAATAAATTTTAAATACGAAATCTTAAGCCCTAAACAAATTCTAGTTTTTAAGATTTAAATGCTCAAATTTTTAGTAATTTAGAATTTGTATTTTGAGTTTATTTAGGATTTAGAATTTTAGCGTTTCGAATTTTATTCTATGATCTCAAAACCTCGTCTTGTCCAGTTGACCCAAAAAGTTCTGCGGTTTAATTCAGAGAATCCGCCGGGTAATGAGCTTGCATTGTCGCGCTTTATCGAGCGTGATATGCGCTCCTTGGAGCTTGAAGTCAAGGTTGTGACCTTCGCGAAGGATCGTCCCAACATTATCGCGACCTTAAAAGGGACATCTAAAGCTTCAGCAAAGAACGCGCTTTTGTTAACACCCCATATTGATACGGTCCCGGCAGGCACAGGATGGTCCATAGATCCTTTTGGCGGGAAGATCAAGAATGGCCGCATTTACGGCCGGGGAGCCACAGATGATAAGGGTAATCTCGCCTGTGCCATGGAGGTAATGCGCAGCTTAGTCGAGGACGGTGTTCGACTTTCGCATGATGTGATCCTGGCCGCGACGGTAGATGAGGAGACTGGCAGTAAACAGGGGATCGTTCCGCTGCTCAACAAAGGGATCCTGAAGCCGAAGGCCGCTTTGATCTTGGATTCTGATGAATTTTCAACCATCATCGCCCAAAAAGGCTTGATGCACGCCCGAGTTCAAGTTTTTGGCAAGAAAGCGCACGGCGCTTACAAGTGGTACGGCGTAAACGCGATCGAAGCAGGCACAGGCATTATTGAAGAATTAAAGAATTTTAAATTTATTTATCGTCCTCACGCGCTCTTACGTCCGCCAACGATCAATATTGGGACTATCAAGGGTGGTGATAAAGTGAATATGGTGGCGGATTTTTGTGAGTTTTCCTTTGACCTTAGATTTTTACCGGGTATGGACCCGCAGAAACTTTTGGTTACCATCAAGGCTTTAGTGCGAAAGCATGCAAAGCGTTTCAAGATTATTATCGATGACTTGCAATTTCCCTATGAGATCGATAAAAGGCATCCGCTGGTTTCGACCTATGTCAACGCCTGCCGCGCGCTCAAATGTCCTGTGGAGCTTAAGGGCAGTCAGGGCGCTACTGTGATCACGTTTTTCCAGAAGAAAAAGATCCCGGCGATCGCCACAGGCTATGGCAGCCGCAAAACCGCGCACGCGACCGATGAATACGCGCATGTTGAGAAGCTGTATAAGGGCGCAAAGGTGCTGGAGAGATTTGTGAAAGAATGGAAATGAATGATCAAGAGGCAAGGGACAAAAATGAAACAATGCACAATGATACAATGTCGAATGAGCGATTCAAAAACATAATGAATCAATAACCAAAACACAATGACGAAAGAATAGATAAAGATCAGCGACCTAATAACCAAATTTAAATGAATAAAAACCTAATTTCTTATCTTATGAGTTATTTTTTTTCCTTTCGGCATTGTTTTGTTGGCTCATTGGCCAGTCGTCATTCTTTTTTTTCCTTCGGCATTGGGATTTGGTCATTAGTCATTTTTTCAATTTCCCCTTTTGCCTTTGCCCAGGACGCAGGCTATAGCCGTTTTATTGGCGAAACGATCCGCTATGATGTGCGCGGCCTTGGCGTTAAGCAGGCCGATGCAACTATGACATTGCAGGGTCGGACTACGATCGATGGGCGGGAAGCCTACCTGATCCTTTTTCAGGCTCAAGGATCAAATTTTCTGGACGCCGAAAGGATCTACGCGGATCATGAGGAGTTCTTTCCGTTGCGCATCGAAAGGGATCTGAATATTTTTGGGTCGATCGAAAAGATCGTTGAGGTTTACGATCAAGATCGGCATACGGTTACGATCACGAAAACAACAAAGATCAAGCCGCAACCGCAGGTTCTTGTCTTGACCAAAGAAGATAAGGTTGATAATATCTATTGCTTTATTTATCGGTATCGGCTTAAAGGCAGTTTTCGCTTAGGATCATCTTTGCGGATGAATCTACCGACAAAGGATGTGTCGGTCAGGATCGCTAAAAAGATGCCGCTATCCGTGGCTGGTAAAGATTTTCAAACCTTTTTTCTTGAAACCGTGCCTTCGCAATATCGGCTTTGGTTCGATGATAGCCAAGATCGATTACCGTTGCGCATTGACAAGCCTGCGATGATCGGCGGCACAAGTATGATCATGAATGGGTACAAAAATGAAAATGGAGAGTAGAAGCGCGAAGCACTAAATCCGAAATCCTAAACAATTTCAAATGATTAAAGTGTGAATGCGCAAAATGTTTTAAAATTTGAAATTTTTTATTACGATTTGTTTCGGATTTAGGATTTCGATATTCGGGTTTAAATATTACTATGACGTTCCCTAATAAAACAGGTCATTTTGATGAATTCGGCGGGCGCTATGTGCCAGAAACGCTCATGACGCTTTTGGCGGACCTTGAGCGCGTATTCGTTCGCCTTCATAAAGACGCGGCATTCCAGAGAGAGTTTCGTTTTTATCTTCGTGAGTACGCCGGAAGGCCGACCAATCTTTATTTGGCTAAGCGCTTAAGCGCGCAACTGAAGACGCTCAAGGTTTATCTTAAGCGTGAAGACCTTTTACACACCGGATCGCACAAGATCAATAATACCTTAGGCCAGGTCTTGATCGCCAAGCGTATGGGCAAGACGCGGATCATCGCGGAGACCGGTGCCGGCCAGCATGGTGTGGCGACCGCGACAGTAGCAGCACTTTTTGGGCTTCGCTGCGATATTTATATGGGCGCGGAAGATATTGAGCGTCAATCGTTGAATGTTTACCGCATGAAGCTCTTGGAAGCCAGGGTTGTTCCTGTCACAAGCGGTTCAAAGACCTTAAAAGACGCGATGAACGAAGCGATCCGTGATTGGGTGACGAACGTGGCAAACACATTTTATGTGATCGGTTCTGTGGCGGGTCCCCATCCATATCCAGTCATGGTGCGTGAATTTCAGTCTGTGATCGGACAAGAAGCCAAGAAGCAGTTTGTGCAGGCAGAAAAACGTTTGCCTGATTATCTGTTGGCCTGCGTGGGTGGGGGTAGTAATGCCATGGGACTGTTTCACGCGTTTTTCGCGGATAAGAACGTCAAGATGATTGGCGTGGAAGCGGCAGGCCTAGGGCTTGATACGCTCAAACATTCTGCGCCGTTGAATCGTGGGACAGCCGGTGTCCTGCACGGCAGTAAGAGCGATCTGCTGCAAGATAGTGACGGCCAGGTGCGGGTGGCACATTCGATCGCCGCGGGGCTGGATTATCCAGGCGTCGGGCCAGAGCATTCCTATTACAAGAAAATTAAGCGCGCGCAATACGTTGCCATCAACGATCAGGAAGCTGTTGCGGGCATGAAGCTTTTATGTAAAACAGAAGGGATCATTCCTGCGATGGAATCCTCTCATGCGATCGGTTATTTGACCAAACTTGCCAAGAAGGTCAAGCGAAAGTCAACTGTGATCGTGTGTCTTTCAGGACGGGGGGACAAGGACATGATCACGATGAAGGAAATGATATAAAGGAAACCCCGCGTCGCTTTAAAAAGCTTCTGGGGTAAATTCGCGCAGCTGACTTAACGTCGCTTGCGCTCCGTAAGTCAGGCGCTCATTTATGAATCGTATTGATCAAAAATTTTCGACACTTAAGAAAAAAGGCAAAAAGGCCTTTATTGCGTTCATAACCGCAGGCGATCCGGACCTGGCGACAACAGAAAAGCTTGTCTTAGCTTTTGAAAAGTCCGGCGTGGATATAGTCGAGCTGGGTGTTCCGTTCTCGGATCCGTTGGCCGATGGCCCGACGATCCAGGCTGCTTCCCAGCGCGCGCTAGCCCAAGGTGTGACCTTAAAAAAGATCCTTGCGCTCGTCAAGCGTTTGCGCGCGAAAACAGAGCTTCCTATTTGTTTGATGACCTACTATAATCCTGTCTTTCATTTTGGGGAGAAGGCTTTTGTCGCGCAAGCTGTTCGCGCAGGCGTGGATGGGCTGATCATCCCAGACCTTCCGCCCGAAGAGGCCAAGGGACTGATCCGTGAGGCCCGCCGTTTTGACTTGGCAACGATCTTCTTTTTATCTCCTACCACAGACCCTAAGCGTGTTGCCTTGATTGATCAAAGCTCTCGTGGATTCATTTATTATGTTTCTGTGGCGGGAGTGACAGGGGCTCGGTCAATATTGCCGCAGACCATCGCTGAGAATTTAAAGTTATTTCAAAGAAAGATTTCCCATCCGGTGTGTGTGGGTTTTGGGATCTCAACACCCGCACAGGTAAGGGCCATCGCACGGTACGCGGATGGCGTGATCGTAGGAAGTGCCATCGTTAATGAAATCGTTAAAAATAAAGGACGCAAAGACCTTGTTGCAAGAGTCGCGCGTTTTCTAAGGAGCTTGTCAGATCATGTATGAACGATCAGAATTGAACAATCAATTGCGGATCATCAGCCATGCGATGAAAGACCGCGATAGCGTGGCGGTCGGCGTTTGGGCTGGCGTGGGCGGCCGGTATGAGGAGGCTAAGATCAAGGGCGCGGCTCATTTTCTAGAGCATATTGTTTTTAAGGGCACAAAGAATTATTCCTGCCGCGCGATCAAAGAAGAGATCGAAGGTGTCGGTGGGTCTCTAAATGCCTTTACTTCAGAGGAGTGTACCTGTTATTTTGCCAAAGTCCCTACACAACATATTGAAAAGACATTTGATATTCTTTCGGACATGATCCTTTATCCGCGGATCGCGGAAAAAGATGTTAATAAAGAGCGTGGGGTTATCTTGGAAGAGATCAAGATGTACCATGATCTTCCTCAACATCTTGTGATGGATTTTTTGGAAGGATTGCTGTGGACTGAGCATCCTTTGGGGCAGAATATCGCGGGAAACTTGGAGTCTGTGGGCCAGATGAGCTATCAAGACCTGCGGCAGTTCCACCGCTATTTTTATGTACCGTCTAACATCGTGGTGTCCGCCTGCGGGAATATTTCGCATGAAAAATTGCGCAAGTTGACAAATAAGAAATTTAGTCTTTTTGCGAAAGAGCGCGATATCGCGTGCCTGGCTGCCAGCAATCAGCAGCAAGCACCGAAAATCAAGATCTTTCAGAAATCGATCGAGCAGATGCATATTGCCTTAGGCAGTCTGGGTCTACATCGGCAACACCCGGATCGTTACGCGGCTGGCCTTTTGAATATTATTTTAGGCGGCAATATGTCCAGCCGTTTATTTAATGAAGTGAGAGAAAAACGAGGTTTGGCCTATTCTGTGTCTTCCGGGGTGAAGCTTTTTAAAGATACCGGGGCCTTTGTGGTGCGAGGCGGGGTGCGCAATGAAAAGGTCGTTGAGGCAGTGGATGTTATTCTAACAGAGCTTTCTAAAGTCAGCCGTAAGGCTGTTTCCTCAAGCGAGCTAAAGCGCGCGAAAGATTATGTGATCGGCCAGGCTCTATTGGGATTAGAAGATACGGCAGAACATATGTTTTGGATTGGGGAGTCGATCGTGGCGACGGATAAAGTCGAGACATTCCGCTCGATGATCAAAAAAGTAGAGCAGGTCACGCTTGCCGACGTGCAAAAGGTAGCCCGAGATTTTTTTCAGATCCCCAGATACAATTTCGCTCTGGTCGGCCCTGTAAGCCAAGAACAGGAAAGCTGTCTACACAAGATTTTTGCAGCTTAGAAGAGGCATTTTGTATGTTTTTGATTTGACAAAGGGTGGAATATTCGATAGACTTAATTTCAATAACGTATTTATTTTTTTGTTCATAACGAAAGGAGTTTTAGATGGAAGAGCTGTCATTTTACGATGTGAAAACAAAGGGTAAGTTTAACACTTCGGATTACCAGGTCAGAGAAAAAGGCGGACGTTTCTTCGCCGTCACCAAATCGCCTAAAGGCGGTCATGAGTGCTGGAGAGTCCTTTCTAAGGATCAAGCCGCAAAGCTTAAGAAATAACAGCCCTAAAGACTGTAAACGTTTGACCTAATAACCATTCTCATCGAAAGATAACCAGAGAAATTGGCTAAGAAATCATCTTCTATTGCGCAGCAATCCCAACAAACTGCAAAGAAAACAATTAAGCTCATTGCAAAGCTCGTTCTAGACAAGAAGGCCGAAAATCTTGTCGTTCTTGATATCCGTAAGCTTGCGAATTTTTGCGATTATTTTGTTATTTGCTCTGGAACGTCTGACCGCCAGGTTCGGGCGATTGCTGACGGTGTCCAAGACGGCTTGCGCGATGCAGGTTTGAGTCCTGGCAACGTCCAAGGATACCGTGAAGGTAAGTGGGTCATTGTGGATACCGGTGATATTGTGATCCACACATTTGAGAAGTCATGTCGAGAGTTTTACGGTCTGGAATATCTCTGGCAGGGCGGCAAAGTCGTTAACGTAGCAACATAATCTCTGATCATGCTGTCCACTTTAAGACGTCAACTCGAAGAAGTAGTCCAAGCATCCGTTCAGGAACTCCTACAGGATGTTTGCTCAGAAATTCCCCAAGCAGAACTTGAAAAGACAAAAGATAGATCCCACGGCGACTTTTCTTGCAGTCTCGCGTTGCGTTTGGCACGCGTTCTTAAAAAAAGCCCGATGCAGATCGCTGGAGATCTGTACGCCGCTATCAACCGTCAACTTTCGCGGTCCGCGATAGGCGCTTGCGTTGAGAAGGTAGAAATTAAAAACCCCGGATTCATCAATTTTTATCTCTCGCCAGACGCCTTTTTTTCTGTTGTCAAAGAAATTTTAGAAACAAAAAAAGATTTTGGCCGCGGGTCTGCTGGCCAAAAGAAAAAAGTTGTCATTGAATTCGTCTCCGCCAATCCTACGGGGCCGTTAACAGTGGCCCATGCCCGCCAGGCAGCCGTGGGCGATGCCTTAGGGAACATCTTAAAGTTCTTAGATTTTGATATTACAAAAGAATACTATATCAACGACGAGGGGAATCAGATCCGTATCCTCGGCCGTTCCGTGAGGTTTCGCGCCCAGGAAATGCTTGGCGAGACGATCGAGTTTCCAGAGGATCATTATCAGGGCGGATACATCAAGGATATGGCAAAAGAATTGATCGATCAGCACCATGTTCAGGATCTATCAGGGCTGAGCTCTGTGAGCGAAAAGATCATCGAGCAGTTTTCCGTTGAGTATTTGATGAACCTCATCCGCGAGGATTTAAAGGATTTTGGCGTTCATTTTGACGTATGGACATCTCAGGCCAAAGTCGCGACCAATGAAAATATCGAAAAAGCGCTGAAGGTTTTTTCCGATCGAGGGCATATTTATCAGCAAGATGGCGCGATATGGTTTAAGACAACCGAATTAGGAGATGACAAGGATCGCGTGGTCAAGAAATCCGATGGTCACTATACGTATCTCGCCCCTGATATTGCTTATCATAAGAATAAGTTTGAGCGAAAATTTGATTGGGTCATTGACATTCTGGGTCCGGATCATCATGGCTATATCCCGCGCTTGAAGGCCGCTGTTCAGGCTTTAGGGCATGATCCTCAGCAGTTAGATGTCATCATCGTTCAGCTGGCGACCTTGTACCGCAAAGGAGAACCGGTTTCTATGTCCACGCGTAAAGGGGAATTTGTCAGTCTGCGCGAGGTCATTGATGAAGTAGGGTCAGACGCGGCTCGCGTTTTTTTCTTGATGCGGCATACAGACGCGCATTTAGATTTTGATCTGGAGTTGGCCAAGGAGCAGAGCCCGGAAAATCCGGTATTCTATATTCAATACGCTCACGCGCGCATTAACAGTATGTTCGTTAAGGCGAAAGAGGCCAAGGTCGTTCCGGCTTCAGAAGATTTCAGCTTGCTATGCCAAGAGGAAGAAATGGATCTGATCAAGAAAATGGCTTCTTTTGAGGACGCGCTTTCCATGTGCCTTCACCAGATCGACCCGTACGCGCTATTAGCTTATTTAACGGATATGGCAGCAGCATTCCATCGTTTCTATGATAAGCATAAGGTCATCAGCGATGATGTGAAGCTCTCGTCGCAGCGCTTAGCTCTTGTCGCGGCCGCCAAGATCGTTTTTGCCAACGGGCTGACCCTTTTAGGGGTAAGCGTTCCTGAAAGAATGTAATGATCTCTCGCAAATGGAGCATCAAAACCCCATACCCTCAGCGACAAGTTTTTTTAAGCAATGAATTAAAGCTCCATCCGATCGTCGCTCAGCTTCTTATCAATCGTGGCATTCAAACCCCTCAAGAAGCCCGTGATTTTCTCGATGGCGATCTTGGATCTCTGCATGACCCATTTTTATTGAAAGATATGGATAAGGCTGTTGCGCGGCTGAAAGCCGCGCGCGTGAACAAAGAAAAGATCATGATCTTTGGAGATTATGATGTGGATGGCGTGACCTCATCCGCTGTTCTGGCACGAGCCTTTCAGCAATTTGGCCTGGATGTTGTCAATCATATCCCGCATCGGCTCAAGGACGGTTATGGCTTAAACCATACGATCGCAAAGGAAGCTAAAGAACAGGGCGTTAGTCTTCTTGTGGCGGTTGATTGCGGCATTAGCGCGGTATCCGAAGTGGAAACATTACGGCAAGAAGGAATTGATGTGATTGTTGTTGATCACCATGAGCCTTTATCGCAGAAGATCCCTGAAGCTGTTGCTGTGATCGACCCTAAGCGTAAAGATTGTCTGTATCCTTTTGGCAGCTTAGCGGCTGTCGCGCTTGCGTTTAAATTAGCGCAAGCCCTTTTAGGAAAGGACTATCAGCAGGATTTAGACCTTGTCGCCCTGGGAACCATCGCGGATGTTGTGCCTTTGCATGGGGAGAATCGGATCTTGGTCAAAGAAGGCTTGCCCAGAATCGAGAAAACAAAAAATTTTGGTCTTCAGGCTTTGATCAAGACCTCGCGGATCAAAGGGAAGAAGTTAACACCTAAGCACGTAGGTTTTATTTTGGGCCCTCGCATCAACGCGATGGGACGGATTGATTCCGCGGAAAAATCTTTACGTCTTTTGATGGCGAAGGATCAAGTCGAGGCCGAGCAGATCGCCGCGACATTGGAAGCCCACAATCGTCAAAGACAAGAAACGCAAAGCGCGATCATTGATGAGGCCTTGCACAAGGTTGAGCAGGAGGTTAACTTTAAGAAAGATCGAGTGATCGTTGTGGGGGCTTGCGGCTGGCATAGGGGAGTCGTGGGGATCGCGGCATCGCGTCTGATGGACACCTATTATCGGCCGTCTATTGTTCTGTCCATTGAAGACGGCATAGCTACGGGGTCAGCTCGCTCCATTGAGGGTTTTCATCTTTTTGACGCGTTATCACGATGCGCGCATTTGTTAGAGGATTTTGGTGGGCATGAGCATGCGGCAGGCCTAACGATCCGCGAACAGAATATTGAGGCGTTTCGTCAGAAAATGAACCAGATCGCGAGTGATGAGTTAAGTGACGAAGACCTTAAGCCAAGCTTATCCATTGATTGCGAGATCCCGTTGCACAGCGTTAGCCTAGATTTGGTCAAGATCGTTAACCGTCTTTACCCTTTTGGGGAAGGCAACCCGGAACCGTTGTTTTGCTCGCGCAACTTGATCGTCAAAAGTCCACCGGTCGTTTTGGGCCGTGATACGCTAAAGTTCTGGGTCTCAGACAAGAAAACTGTTTTTTCTGCTGTAGGTTTTGGTATGGGGGCTTATCAGCCGCTAGTAGCACAAGGAAAACCGATCGACATCGCATACACGATCTCGATCGATGATTGGAATAAAGAACCGACCGCACAATTAGAGCTAAAGGATATTAAGCCGGGGGAAACGATCTAGGCTTTTGTGATCTTGCCGGATTTGATACAGCCGACACAGACATTGGCTCTTTTGATTCGTCCTTTGATAACGATACGGATCTTTTGAAGATTAGGTAAGAATTTTCGGAATGTCTTTCCGACGATCTTCTGACCAGCACCGCCTTTTCGGACAGCCATACCACGTCTTTTGTATTTAATTCCTGGGGCTGCGGATTTTCCGCAAATTTCGCATACTTTCATAAATGTCTCCAAATGATGAAAAGAAGTATACTAAAAATCCCTGCTTTGTCAAGAAAGGAATTCCTCAGCGCCATGCAGGCATCAGAAATGCAGTCAATCAGCGTGCATCGGAAGAGAGGATCGATTGCTTGTGTTTCTTTCATTTGATGATTTTTAGATAAAGAATTTACGATTTTGGTATAATATGAACTCATTCAAAAGTTTTTAACAAAAAGGGAGCCGCCCTATGAAACGAAGTTTGTTGTGGATTCTCATTACTGTGATCGTTCTAACAGCATTCACCAAGCTGATCGCGATACGTCAAGAATGCATGAGCGCGTGCACGGCTTCTTTCCAGGGGGCGTATCCAGAG
>CAZAOD010000002.1:0-53248 GCA_964486675.1 uncultured Planctomycetales bacterium
TAAAACCATGAAACGTGACCTATTAAGCTTGCAAGACATTACAAATGATGAAATGAAAAAGCTTCTTGACCTTGGATCTCGATTCAAAGCCAATAAAGGTAAGTTGTCCAACGAATTAGCCGGCAAAGCGGTTGCGCTCGTGTTCCAGAAACCATCCAACCGGACCCGTGTCTCATTTGAGATCGCGATCTGGCAGCTCGGCGGAAAATGCCTATACCTAGCCCCTCAGGAGATCGATCTTGGCAAGAGGGAATCTGTTGAAGATGTTGCAAAAACCTTATCCCGATATCTCGATTGCATCGTCGCGCGAACCTTTTCGCATGAAGATGTCGTCGCGCTTGCCAAACACTCTTCAGCGGTCATCATTAACGGCTTATCAGACCTTTTTCATCCCTGCCAAGGATTGGCGGATGTTTTGACGATCAAGGAAAAGTTTGGCACAGCCAAGACAACCGTTGCTTACATCGGAGATGGGAACAATGTTTGCCATTCACTGCTTCTTGGTTGCGCACGGATCGGATACGACGTCGCGATCGCGACACCAAAAGAATACGAACCCAATGCGGATGTTATCAAGATCGCAGAGAAAATTGCCAAACAAACAGGCACAAAGATCTTGCTGACACGAAAACCTCGGGATGCCGTCAAGGGCGCGCATGTCATTTATAGCGACGTATGGGTGAGCATGGGCCAGGAGGCGGAAACCGCCAAACGTAAAAAAGATTTTAAGGATTTTCAGGTCAACAAATCGCTTGTTCAGCACGCGCACAAAGATTACATCTTTATGCATTGCTTGCCAGCGCATCGGGGCCTCGAGGTCACCGCAGAGATCATTGATGGGCCGCACTCGGTCGTCTTTGATCAGGCGGAGAATCGTTTGCATATGCAAAAAGCGGCACTATCGTTTCTATTAGGAGATAAATAATGAAAAAAGTTGTTCTTGCTTATTCAGGCGGATTAGACACATCTTGTGCCATCAAATGGCTACAGGACAAAGGGTATGATGTGATCGCGTTCATCGCCGATGTCGGCCAGGGAGAAGATTTTGGCGCGATCAAAGAACGCGCGCTTAAGACCGGAGCGAGCAAAGTTCACGTCCTTGACCTCAAAAAAGAATTTGTCCAAGACTACATCTTGCCGGCAGTAAAAGCTGGCGCGATCTACGAAGGTAAATATTTGCTTGCAACCGCGCTGTCGCGGCCGTTGATCGCAAAACACCAGGTGCGCATCGCCCATGAAGAAAAGGCGACTGCCATTGCTCACGGATGTACCGGCAAAGGAAACGATCAAGTTCGGTTTGAGGTGACGGCGCAGATCCTCGACCCCAAACTTGAGATCATTGCTCCAGTACGCATTTGGGAATTTAAGTCCCGAGAACAAGAAATTGATTACGCGGCGAAAAAAAATATCCCCGTGAGCGTTACAAAGAAAAGCCCATACAGTATCGATATCAATCTGTACGGACGAAGCATTGAATGCGGAGTCCTGGAAGACCCATGGACTGAGCCGCCAGAGGAGATCTATTATTTTACAAAAGACCCATTAACGGCACCCAATACGCCAAAATATATTGAACTTGAATTCGAAAAAGGTATTCCTACTAAGATCGATGGGAAAAGCTATGCACCCAGCAATATCCTGGAAACACTGAACAAGATAGGTGGAGAAAATGGTGTTGGCCGTGTTGACGCGATCGAAAATCGCCTTGTAGGGATCAAGTCTAGGGAAATTTATGAGAATCCAGCAGGGACGATCATCTACATCGCGCACAAAGAACTTGAAAGCCTTGTGCTCGATAGGGAAACGTTGCACGAAAAAGAGGCGATCTCACAAAAATATGCCAACCTAACCTACTACGGATTATGGGAAACGCCGGTCAAAAAGCAACTCGATGCGTATATTGAAGAAACACAAAAGACCGTGACAGGTGTCGTGCGATTAAAACTATTTAAAGGGAATTGTGCGGTCGTAGGACGAAAATCACCTTATTCACGATATAGTGAGAAATTAGCGACCTACGGCGCGAAAGACACCTTCGACCAATCCTACGCCGAAGGCTTTATTCGCCTATGGAGCATGCCATTTCAAGGAGGCAAAAATGTCTAAATTATGGGGAGGACGGTTCTCCAAAAAGTCTGACCCTCTAGCCGATCAATTTTCATTTAGCATCGCCTACGATGAACGTTTAGCCAAATACGACATCGAAGGGAGTATCGCGCATGCTCAAATGTTAGGAAAATGTAAAATTATCCCTGCGCAAGATGCCAAAAAGATCGTTACCGGCCTTAAAAAGATCTATGCCCAAGTCATATCTGGCAAGTTCAAATATGATGCTAAGCAAGAGGATATCCATACAAACATCCAGGATGTCTTAAAAAAAATTGCCGGCGCCTCAGCGGACAAGCTGCATACAGCCCGATCACGAAATGACCAAGTCGTGCTTGACGTGAGGCTTTATTGTCGATCCGAGATCATTAAAATGATCAATGGCATAACAGTTTTGCAAAAAACGATCCTTTCTTTTGCAGATAAAAATAAAGACGTCATTATTCCGGCATATACACATCTGCAAGCTGCGCAAGTTGTCTTACTCGCGCATCACATGTTAGCTTACATTGAGATGCTTGAGAGGGACAAGTCACGGCTAAAAAATGCCTACGAAAGGGTTAATTGTATGCCGTTGGGAAGCTGCGCTCTTTCAGGGACAACGCTACCGATCGATCGGGCTTATGTTGCCAAACAACTTGGCTTTAAAACCATGACAAACAACAGCATTGATGCGGTTAGTGATCGGGATTTTGTCCTTGAAACATTATCCGCACTTTCGCTGGTCGCGATGCATCTTTCTCGAATTTCCGAGGATCTGATTCTCTGGGTAACGCAGGAATTTAATTTTATCGAGCTGGACATGGCCTTCTGCACGGGATCGTCCATCATGCCGCACAAGAAGAATCCGGACACCCTCGAACTCATCCGAGGGACAACAGGAAAGATCTATGGTCATCTGCTCAACGCGTTAAATCTGATGAAAGCCTTGCCGCTGACCTACAACCGAGACATGCAGCTGGACAAACCGCCACTGTTCGACTCTGTAGATACGGTCAAACAAATGGTCGAGCTTTTAGCCAAGATCTTTGCAACGCTCAAGGTCAAGAAAGACCAGGCAAAAAGATCGATCATCAATGAATCTTTCTTTACGGTTGATCTAATGGAGTATATGATCCGGCATGGTGTATCCTATCGAGAGGCCCACGACATCGTTGGCAAAATGGTCAAGGAATGCCTTGATAAAGGCAATAAGCTCTCACAGCTTACCCTTGACCAACTAAAGAAATATTCGCCAAAGATCTCAGGCGATGTCAAAAAAGTCTTTTCCGCCCAGGCTTCTATAGCCGCGAAAAAATCGTTCGGATCGACAAACCCGCAGATGGTCAACGCACAATTACGATCATGGAAGGCGAAGCTTCATGCATCATTTTCACTATAAGAATCAAGAACTCTTTTGCGAGGGGATAAGCGTAGCTGAGATCGCGCGGAAAGTCGGCACGCCATTCTACCTTTACAGCCACCAGACGCTTATCGATCACTTTCGCAAAATAAAGACAGCGTTCGCGCCCGTTGATCCACTCATTTGTTTTGCGATGAAAGCCAACGGTAACTTAGCTGTCATGAGAACGCTGATCCGTGAAGGCGCCGGCGTTGA
Organism: uncultured Planctomycetales bacterium; assembly: GCA_964486675.1. GTDB lineage: Bacteria > Omnitrophota > Gorgyraeia > Zapsychrales > Aceulaceae > CALGLP01. The sequence goes on from CAZAOD010000002.1 coordinate 3,704, forward strand.
TATTGTTTCTGGCGGGGAACTTCAAAAAGCCCTCAAGGCTGGTGCCGATCCGCAAAAGATATGCTACGCCTCTGTCGGAAAAACAGAAAGCGAGATCACGCTTGCCCTTAAAAGCAACATCTTATTCTTTAATGTTGAGTCGATCGCGGAACTTTATGAGATCAACCGTATCGCAAAAAAGCTGAACAAAAAAGCCCAGGTCGCCCTAAGATTGAACCCTGACGTTAATGCTGTCACCCATGCCGCGATCACAACAGGAACTTTAAAGAACAAATTTGGCATTGATCTTGCGACCGCAAAAAACATTCTTTTAAGTCGTGATCGATACTCAAACCTTGTGATCAACGGCCTGCACATCCATATCGGCTCACAGATAACGACCGCAGAACCCTTTTTACGCGCGCTCAAAAAAGTTCTTGTTTTCAAAAAAACCCTTGATGCCAAAGGCATTAATGTTGAATACCTAGATATCGGCGGAGGTATGGCAGCGGACTATGTTGAAGGAACAGCACAGCCTGCCGATAAGATCGCGAAAGCCCTTGTGCCGCTACTAAAAAAGATCGGCTTAAAAGTCATTATGGAGCCGGGACGATTTATTGTCGCTAATGCAGGGGTCTTTGTCACAAAAGTTCTATACCTTAAAGACAATGGTGTTAAAAAATTCTTGATCGTTGATGGAGCCATGAATGATCTGATCCGTCCATCGCTGTACGATTCCTTCCATCAAATCATCCCGGTTGTTCGCTCAGCGTCAAAAAAGATCACTGTCGATGTTGTTGGCCCCATTTGTGAAAGTGGGGATTATCTTGGGAAAGACCGAAAACTTCCGGCTCTTGCTCCAGGAAGCCTTATCGCCGTATTGACAACAGGCGCTTATGGATACGCCATGAGCAGTAATTATAACGCTCGCTGCCGATCAGCCGAAATAATGGTCAGTAGAAATAAATTCGCGATTGTCAAAGACCGTGAAATATTAGCAGATCTCGTGCGCGGCGAACACATTCCAGGATTCATCAAATGAAAAAGATCCCTTTTGTAAAAATGAGCGGTGCTGGCAATGATTTTATTATTGTCGAAACCTTTTCGCGCATGAGCCTCAAGAAACTTGCAATCTCTGTCTGTCATCGCACTTCTGGCGTTGGCGCGGACGGCCTGATGATCGCCGAGCCTTCAAAAAAAGCAGATTATCGTATGCGCATTATTAACGCCGATGGCTCTGAAGCCGAAATGTGCGGCAATGGCGCGCGCTGCATGGCAGCCTATCTTTTTGCGACAAAACATATCAAAAGTAATTCACTAACGCTCGAAACCCTTGCCGGCATCATTCACGCAAAAAAAGCTGGCAAGCTTATTTCTGTTCGCTTAAGTGATCCAAAAGACCTACAGAAAAATATCGCGGTTACGATTAACCAATGCTCACTACGCTTACATTCGATCAACACTGGTGTTCCACACGCGGGTTGTTTTGTACACAATCTTGAAAAGATCGATATTGATCGGCTTGGCCGTTTAATCCGTTTTAACAAAAAGTTTGCCCCCAAGGGAACGAACGCGAATTTCATTGAATATTTAGCTGATGATTTTATTGCTGTGCGCACATACGAACGAGGCGTAGAGGCAGAGACCCTTGCCTGCGGAACGGGAAGTGTTGCCTGCGCAATTATAGCGTATTTCAAAATGAATCCAAGCGTCACAACACAGAAAAACGCCAGCATGCGCGTAAAGACCAAAAGCGGTGAGATTCTAAAGGTCTCATTCGATCTTGTCGATAGCAAAATATCGAATGTTTGGCTCACAGGGAGCGCGAATTTCATCGCGCGAGGCCAACTACTCATTAACTCATAGGAGGGAATTACATGTTCGAAGGTTCGACCGTTGCGATCGTTACACCTTTTAAGAACGGCAAAGTTGATGAAAAAAAGCTAAAAGAACTCGTTGAATTCCAGATCAAAAATGGCACAAGCGCCATCTTGCCCTGCGGAACAACAGGCGAATCAGCAACGCTCACCGCCGATGAGCATGACCGCGTCATTGAAATCTGCATCGAAGCGGCTAACAAACGCGTCGCTGTCATGGCAGGAACAGGCTCCAACTCCACGCAAGAGGCTGTCGCCTTAACGCAACACGCCGCTAAAGCGGGAGCTGACGCATCATTGCAGGTCAGCCCTTACTATAACAAACCGACACAAGAAGGCCTTTATCGACATTTTAAGGCTGTAGCTGATAGTGTTTCTATCCCGGTCATCCTTTACAACATCGCCGGGCGTACCGCGATCAATATTGAGCCGGAAACGATCGCTCGTTTAGCGCGAGACTGCAAGAATATTATCGGCGTCAAAGAAGCCTCAGGTTCGCTTGATCAAATGAGCGCGATCAAAACCCTCTGTCCTAAAAATTTTATGCTGATCTCAGGAGATGATTCGCTCACACTACCGATCTTGTCGATCGGCGGAAAAGGTGTTATTTCTGTTGTGGCCAATATCGCTCCCAAAGATGTGGCAGATCTTTGCAAGGCATTTGATGCCGGCGACCTTAAAAAAGCTCAAGAACTTCATTTCAAACTTCTACCTCTTGTCAAGGCGATGTTCTATGAAACAAATCCGATCCCAGTTAAGACAGCTATGGGTCTTTTAGGCCTTTGCGAACCAGATCTTCGCCTTCCGCTATGCGCGATCTCAGAGAAAAACCTCGAGCGCTTAAAAACCGCTCTGATCAATTATGGACTTTTAAAATAGGAGAACGCATGATCAAACTTGCGATTACCGGCGCTTGTGGCCGCATGGGGCAAAAGATCTACAGCCTTGCCAAGCAAGATAAGCGTTTTTCCGTCACGGCGTTGCTCGAGCGGCTTGATCACCCACAAGTAAACAAAGAGATCGATGGCATTAAGATCTCTTCAGATTTTTGCGTTCTCAAGGATAACGTTGACGTTCTGATCGACTTTACCTTGCCTGAAGGCACGATGCAGAGTCTTGAGGCATGCGTGCAACACAAAATCCCGATCGTTATCGGAACAACGGGTTTATCAGCCGAGCAGGCTAAGAAAGTCAGAGAAGCTGCCAAAATAATTCCGGTTATCTACGGGACGAATATGTCTATCGGCGTTAACGTCCTCTTTAAAATAACAGAGCTTATTGGAAAAAAACTCGCTCAAACGACCGCAACGGATATTGCCATTTACGAAGAACATCATATTCATAAAAAAGATGCGCCGTCTGGAACCGCAAAAACATTAGCCGAGATCGCGGAAAAGACGTCAGGACAGAAAACCCGCTTTCACCCTCAACCCTTACGCCAAGGTGAGATCATTGGAAATCATCGCATTACTTTTGAAACAAACTTTGACACCCTTGAGCTCTACCACAGCGCAAAGGACAGAGCCATGTTCGCCTTAGGCGCCTTAGAAGCCGCGCATTTCTTAACAGCCAGGAGGCCTGCGGGGTTATACACGATGCAACAAGTTTTAGAACTCGACAAGATCATTATTCAATAACTGCCAGGATAGGAAGGAACGCATGTCAATCAACCTAGAATTTTCTGATCGCTTAAAACAATTACCCCCATATCTTTTTGCAGAGATCGATAAAGCTAAACGCGCCGCCAGGGCTCAAGGACGCGACATCATCGATCTGGGGGTCGGGGATCCAGACGCGGCGACACCATCGTTTATCATTGAGGCTCTTCACCAAGCCGCGAAAGATGGCAAAAACCACCATTACGCATTCGACGCTGGCATGCCGGAGCTTCGCCAGATGATCGCTCGATGGTGCCAAAAGCGATTTTCTATCACGCTTGATGCGGACACAGAAGTTTATCCACTGATCGGATCAAAAGAAGGGCTCGCGCATTTACCCTTAGGGATCGTTAATCCAGGAGACAATGTCCTTGTACCAGACCCTGCGTATCCTGCGTATCGTTCCTCCGTAATCTTTGCCGGAGGAAATGTGGTACCTTTGCCACTGCTGGCAAAAAATGATTTTCTTCCTGACCTAGGACAGATCAAGAACGCGAAAGCAGTTTTCCTCAATTATCCCAATAACCCGACGTCAGCAACACTTCCCAAGGCGTACATGAAAGATTTAGTGGCTCAAGCAAAGAAAGAAGGAGTTATCATCATCTCTGATCTAGCATACTCTGAAGTCTACTATGACGCCTTAAAACCAAGCAGTCTTTTCGAAATCGATGGAGCAAAAGATGTTGCCATCGAATTTCATTCCTTTTCAAAAACATTTTACATGACCGGCTGGCGTATTGGCTGGGCATGCGGCAACGCAAAATTGATCGCAGCCCTCGCCAAGGTCAAAACAAATATCGATTCAGGCATCTTCCAGGCGATCCAAGTCGCTGGGATCGAAGCTCTTCTTAAAGGCGATGACGCTGTCGCACAAATGAGATCACTGTATCAACAACGACGCGATGCTTTTGTTCAAGGGCTACATAAGATCGGTTGGGATGTTCCATCGCCTAAGGCAACCTTCTACGTATGGGCGCCTATCCCGAAAATATTCAAAGACTCCATGGAAGCAGCTAAAACGTTTCTTGAAAAAGCTGACATCGTCGCAACACCTGGCGTTGGTTTTGGCAAGCACGGAGAAGGCTTCATCCGCATGACCTTAACTGTAGAAAAAGAAAAGCTCTTGCAAGCCGTTGATCGGCTTAAAAAGATCCTTTAAGAAAAAGGTTTTCACTATGGCCGTCGTCTATCTTGGGCTTGGGTCGAATTTGGGTGATCGCCTAAAAAATATTCAGGATGCGTTAAAATTCTTATCTGGGGTCGCGATGGTCGAACGCGTTTCAACTATTCACGAAACCGAACCCGTTGGCGGCCCACCGCAAGGAAAATACCTTAACGCGGTCGCCAAGATCACAACATCTCTTTCCGCTCATCAACTTCTTAAATTGACGCAAGCGATTGAACAAGGATTGGGCCGTATCCGCACGGTTAAAAACGCTCCACGCACGATCGACATCGACATTCTCACGTATGACAACGAACGCATTGATGACGACCAATTAACGATCCCTCATCCGCGCATGCTCGAACGAGAATTCGTGATGAAACCTTTATCGGAACTTGATGAGAAAGTTGTTTGCCAGCTAATGAAAGATCCTGCATGAAAACGATCACCTCGATCCACCAAATGCATGAGCTCGTTTCCTTAGCTAAGCGCCAAGGAAAAACGATTGGTTTTGTCCCGACGATGGGCTATTTGCACGCAGGCCACGCGGCTCTCTTGCGCCAATGCCGTAAGGAGAATGATTTGTGCGTCTTGAGCATTTTTGTCAACCCTAAACAATTCGGGCCCACAGAAGATTTCCGACGATATCCCCGAGATAAAAAACATGACGAAATGTTGGCAAAAAAAGAAAAAGTTGATATAATATTTTATCCGTCGGTGGATGCAATATATCCGACGGGTTATTTGACATATGTCCGCGTTGTTGATCTCGACAAGCACCTCTGCGGCCCTCGGCGAAAAGGGCATTTTGAAGGTGTTGCAACCATCGTAACAAAGCTGATCAACATCGTTCAGCCAAACGTTCTGTATCTCGGCCAAAAAGATGCGCAGCAAACTGTTATTTTGACGCGCCTAGCTAAAGATCTTGATTGGCCGCTAAGCGTCCGCGCCGTGCCGACCGTTCGAGAACATGATGGACTTGCAATGAGCTCACGCAACAGTTATTTATCTGTTTCTGAGCGCCAGCAAGCATCATCGCTCTATCAGGCGCTTTCTTACGCGCGCAAGAGTATTCGCCTAGGGGAACGCAAGACAGAAAAAATTATTCGCGGAATGAAAAAGATCATTTTAGAAAATTCATTAGCCCGTGTGGATTATATTGAATGTGTGGACGCGAAAACCTTAATTCCTTTAAAAACTATCGAAGGTCACGCGATCATCGCCTTAGCAGTTTTTTTCGGTAAGACACGCCTTATCGATAATATTCAGGTTCGAACATAACTGTGAAGAAAAAATTAAAAATCGGTTTTATTGGTTGCGGGGCGATCGGTTCGCGCCTCGCCAAAAGCGTTCAGCACGACCTGAAGGATCAATGCGTTATTTCGGGACTTTACGACCTTGTCCCTGAAAAACCGATCGCTCTTGCGGATTCTTTAAGCCTAAAACCCGCGCTCATCAAAACATCCCTTTCCGCTTTGATCGCTTCCTCTGACTTCATCGTTGAAGCGATCGCGTCCAATGAGACTGAAAAGATCATCCATCAAGTCGTCACCGCCGGCAAAGGGATCCTGATCATGAGCGTTGGAAAGGTTCTAAATACCCCTTCTTTGTTCCAAATCGCGGAAAAAAACTCGGTGACCGTTCTCATTCCTTCAGGTGCGGTCGCGGGGCTTGACACGATCAAAGCTATTGGCGCGGATCATATCTCGCGTATCAGTCTGACAACCCGTAAGCCTCCAACAAGCTTGAACCAAACAAAATATTTAACCCGCAAAGGAATCTTCATCGATAAAATCAAAAAAGAAACTGTGATCTTTCAAGGAAGCGTTGACCGCTCAATCGTATTATTCCCGCGCAATATCAATGTCGCAGCCGCACTGGCCTTGGCTTCGGGGGCTAGAGATAAAATTCGAGTACGCATCATTACGTCTCCTTATTTTAGAACGAACTCTCATGAAATCACGGTCGAAGGGAAGTTCGGAAGCTTAACAACTCACACGCACAATCTCCCGTGTCCGGATAATCCAAAGACCAGTTATTTGGCAGTTCTTTCAGCGCTACAAACGCTCAAACAATATTTTCAATCAGTAAAAATTGGCACATGAAAGGAGGTGACAAAGATTATGGCTAAGAAAATCGCAAAAGTAGGCGTTAAAAGAGAAAAAGGTTATCTCTATTTTATCGATAAACAAGGAGATGTCTCTTGCGCCCTCATGGCTCGCGGCAACAAAAAAGGTGGTAAACCTAAGAAAGTTGCTAAAGTCGGTATCAAGAAAGAAGCTGGCTGTCTCTATTTTCTCGATAAGCAAGGAGACGTGTCCTGCGCCAAGATGGTACGCGGCGGACAAAAAAAGAAGAAAAAGAAGTAATCGTTCTATCATAAACAGCCCCTACATATTCAACGTAGGGGCTGTTTATCCTTATCAGATGATCCTGACCCAAACCTGCTCATGAAAAATAATTATATTCATATTCGCGGCGCCAAAGAGCACAATCTCAAGGACCTTCATTTAAAGATCCCTCGAGACAAACTCGTCGTCGTCACAGGATTAAGCGGCTCGGGAAAATCTTCGCTTGCATTTGACACTATTTACGCGGAAGGACAACGCCGCTATGTCGAAAGTCTTTCGGCATACGCCCGACAGTTTTTGGAGCAGCTTCAGAAACCCAACGTCGAATCCATCGAAGGCCTGTCGCCGACCATTGCCATCGAACAAAAAACAACAAGCCGAAACCCGCGATCGACCGTCGCGACCCAAACAGAAATTTACGATTATCTGCGCCTTCTTTTTGCGCGCATAGGCACAGCCTACTGTCCCTCATGCAATAAAAAGATCGAGCGTCAAACGGTTGAAGAGATCGCGCAGCAAATATTCGCCCAGCAAAGTGAAAAGAACATCATTATCCTAGCTCCATTCATCAGCGGTCGCAAAGGAGAATATCGCCATTTATCCGATCAAATAACCAAAGCGGGATTTGCGCGTGTACGTATCGACGGGAAGATCTTTGATACGCAAAATGACATTAAACTCGATAAATACAAAATCCACAACATTGAGATCGTGGTCGATCGTTTGCATGTGGCACCATCGATCAAAAAACGTCTGGTTGATTCTTTGGAAACAGCATTAACAATGGGTAAAGGCGTTGTTATCATTGCTTCTGAAAATGAAAAAGACAAAGTATTCTCTGAAAAATACGCCTGCGTTGACTGCGGCATAAACTTAAATGAGATCGAACCGCGTATTTTCTCCTTCAACACGCCGTACGGTGCTTGCCCTCGCTGCAACGGGCTGGGAACAAAAATGGAGATCGACACAAGCTTCCTCGTCCCGGACGCAACCAAGCCTTGGATCAACGCCATCGCGCCATGGCACAAAGGAAAACGCGGCTACATGATGTATTATCGAGCCGTTTTAAGGGAAATCGCCGATCTTTACAAGGTCGATCCATATCTGCCATACCAAAAATTGGACAAAAAGTTCAAAAACATCGTCTTGCATGGCTCTGAGGATGAGATCTGGGGAAAACGCTTTGAGGGTGTCATAGCATATCTTGAGCGTATGTTCCGTGAAACCGACAGCGATTGGCTTAAATCAGAAATATCAGCCTTTTTATCAGTCTCGCCATGCCCGGAATGCAAAGGCGCAAGATTAAAAAAAGAATCGCTGGCGATCCGCATCCATGAAAAGAATATTTTTGATATCACGCGAATGTCGATCGTTGAATCACGAAAATTCTTTAAAAATCTTGAATTATCCTCAACCCAGAAGATCATCGCAGAACAGATCTTGAAAGAGATCTTGCGCCGTTTGGATTTTTGCATCAATGTCGGCCTGGGTTATCTTACACTTGATCGAAAAAGCTCTACTCTTTCAGGAGGGGAAGCAGAGCGCATCCGCCTTGCCACGCAGGTCGGGTCCGGCCTGGTTGGGGTCATTTATATTCTTGACGAGCCAAGCATCGGTCTTCACCAAAAAGATAATATGATGTTGCTTAAAACTTTGCAATCTCTGCGAGACCTAGGAAATACGCTCATCGTTGTTGAACATGACGAAGCAACGATACGCGAGGCAGACTATGTGATCGACCTTGGCCCTGGAGCCGGGGAGCACGGCGGACAAACAATTTACGCTGGAGATGTCCCTGGGCTCTTGAGATCTAAAAGATCACTTACCGGACTTTATCTTAATGGACAATTCAAGATCAAGAAGCCTGAAAAAAGACGGCCAATCACCAATGTCCCTGAACTCAAGATCATTGGCGCTTGTGAACATAATCTGAAAAATATTGATGTAGTTTTTCCTTTGGGAACCTTTATTTGCGTGACAGGCGTCTCTGGTTCAGGGAAATCAACCCTAATCACGGATATTCTCTACAACACACTGGCACAAAAACTCTACAGCTTAAAAGAAAAACCCGGACAACACAAAAAAATAACAGGAATTGAAAATATTGACAAGGTCATTGTTGTTGACCAATCACCAATCGGCCGAACACCGCGTTCCAATCCAGCAACCTATACGGATGTTTTTGGTCCAATCCGAGATCTCTTCAGCCAACTTCCGGACGCGAAAATGCGCGGATATAAGCCTGGGCGCTTCAGCTTCAATGTCAAGGGTGGACGCTGTGAGGCCTGTGGCGGCGATGGTATTAAAAAGATCGAAATGCATTTTTTGCCAGATGTTTATGTTGAATGCGAAGTCTGTCATGGCGCGCGCTTTACTCAGCAAACGCTGGAGATCCGCTATAAAGGAAAAAATATTTCCGATGTCCTGAACATGTCCGTTGAGGAGGCGTTGAACCTTTTTGAGAATATTCCACGCATTACAAAGACCTTAAAAACACTTGACGAGGTTGGATTAGGGTATATCAGGCTTGGCCAGGCGGCTACAACGCTGTCTGGAGGCGAAGCGCAGCGCGTCAAACTCGCCAGTGAGTTGTGCAAATTTGCGACCGGCAAAACTCTTTACATCTTGGATGAACCCACAACCGGTCTTCATTTTGCCGACGTCGACAAGCTCCTTGCGGTCCTGCAACAGCTTGTTGACAAAGGAAACACGGTCCTGGTCATTGAACATAATCTGGAAGTTATCAAAAACGCCGATTACATTGTCGATCTTGGGCCAGAAGGTGGAGATAAGGGCGGAGAGGTTATTTTCGCTGGAAATCCCGAACAGCTTGTGCGCTGTCGAAAATCATACACAGGAGAATACCTAAGGCCATACGTATGAAAATAAATCCTGCGATCAAGATTATTGCAAAAATCGTCTGCCTGACCTTGATAATCGCTGCGCTATTCTCACGCACCTACCAGCCTGTTGAGACAGAAGATATTTGGTGGCATTTAAAGGCAGGGGAATGGATCAGTGAAAACAAAGCGATCCCCATCAAAGATCCGTTCCCTGTTGAGCCCGGGGAAAAGCTTCAACCCTTCACGCAAATGTATTCCCAATGGTTAGGGAGCCTGACACTTTTTAAGATCTATCAATTTGCAGGAATTCCAGGGCTCAAATTGTTCCGCTTTTTGATTTATTGCACAACAATTGCCTTGCTGTTCATCTACGGCAGAAAAAAACTTCCTTTTATAATGCTTGTATGGCTCATTTTTCTTGCAATGCCAGGGCTTGAAAGTCGCTGTCTTTTAAGGCCGTTGTTATTTAATTTTATCTTTATCCAGCTTCTGATCACTATCTTATTCTCGTACAATCGAGAACCAAAACGATACAAATTATTCTTTTTACTGCCAATAGGTATTTTATGGTCAAACCTTCACTTCGGAAGTTTTGTTTACGCAACGGGTCTTTTAGGAGTTTCCATACTTGCAAGCGGAATGAACTACATAAGGCACTATAAAGACACGCTTAAACGAGGCGCGGCTTTAATAAAAATTAAAGAACTAATCATTTTTACGTTACTCTATTGGCTTATGTTCGGCATTAACCCCTTAGGGATTGATGCTCTCATCCACAACTGGAGGATCTTTTTAGACCCGACATATATTCATTTTCGGCTCCTGGACGGCATCATCATGGAGCTTCAATCACCAGGGAATATTTTTCACATCAAATACATATGGCTTCATATCATCTTAGTCATCAATCTAATTCTGCTATGGCGTATTCATTCTGAACGAAAATTTTATTTCACGCTAATTTATGTAGTTTCGTGTTTTTTCTTTATGTATGCCGTGCGCGGCAGCGACTTTGCGGTTCTTCTTCAGTCTTACCTTTTGATAGAAATGTTCTACACCTTAGACTTAAAAGATAAAGTAAAACATCTAAAAATCTTTCCTATCATCAACATCGGATTATTAATAACGCTGATCTTAATTTATGTACCTATCATTTATCAAAACTTCCACCTTTCTATCTATCGCGATCACCAAAGACGCTTTTATTTCCTTGAAAAGATTGATTGGATAGATCCAACAAAGACAGTTCAATTCCTGAAACAAAATCATATTTCTGGCAATATCTTTAATGATGACCTTATTGGTGGCTATCTGATTTGGTCATCTTATCCGACGCTTCGGCCTATTAATGATGGGCGACAGACCAACATGGCGAGATTTATTCTACATCAAAAAGTATACGAAAATCCTGAACAAGAGTGGAAAGGCGCTGATCAGCAATACAAATTTTCTGCGATCATTTTGATGCAAAGGGGTCAAAAGCCATTTGCCCTTATCCAATTTTTTCAAAAAAACCCCTCTTTTATTCTTGCATTTTACGATAGCAGTTTTATTGTATTCTTGCGCAAAGAGATTTTAGATCAAAAGACTGCCTTAGAAATCGATCAAGATAAATTTCTAAAGACAGTCCAACTGAAACCTGATGATCTTGTTGAATTAAAAAAGATTTCAGATCGAGATCCACCAATAAGTTTCCTAAAAAAGATTTCAATACGGCAATATATTAAAATTGACACCTTTGGAGAAGCTGTCACCCTCTACAACCTAGGATACCGCCATGCGGCATCAAAAAAAATCATCGAAGCGGCAAAAGCTTATTCTAAGGACGAACCTCTACCTTTTTTGATGCGTATCTTGGCGGCTGATTTGATCAAAGAGCCAGACCCGTCCTCAGAAACCAATTTAAATGTTGTCACTGAAAATTGAAAAAGATAACGAACTTGTTATAATAAGCCATGCTAAAAAAACAAATATTCTACTTGGTGATTAGTTTCTTTCTGGTCTCCATCTTGCCGTGTCAAGCTCAGACCAACGAAACAGAACTTTTTCTCGTTTCTCAGAAAGCTTTTGAAGACGGATTTTATGATGTCGCGATCCGCTACATCGAACAATTCATCCAGAGCTATCCTCAAACGAGCAAGCGCAATGAAGCCAGACTTCTTCTGGGACAATGTTTTTTCTTTAAAGGACAATTCTTAAAAGCATTTAGTATCTTTCAGGAGCTATCGTCCCTACCTGATTATCAGGACGCGGCTTCTTTTTGGCTAGGGGAAACCTACCTAAAAAATAAAGATTACCCGCAAGCAAGGAATCTCTATAAAAAAATCCTTGATCTCTATCCTCGCTCGGACTACGCGCCCCAAGCTGCTTACGCCCTTGCATGGATCAACTTTGAATTGAACCAATTTGAAGAATCAGAAGATAAATTTAAAAATTTTCTCATTAACTATCCTCAGCACCCTCTCGCGGAAGATGCGGCATTCCGAATCGGGGAATGTAAGTATAATCTATCGCAATATTCAAAGGCCATTCAGTCGTTCCAGAGTTACATCCAAATGTTCCCTCGATCAAATCGTCTGGATCAGGCCCATTTTTACATTGCCGAATCGCAATATTATCTTCAAGAATTCCAAGATTCCATTAAAAGCTACAGCATCGTCGACCAGGAAACAAAAAGCGACCGCACACGCATCCTTTCCTATATCGGCATCGGCTGGGGCCATCTTCGCCTCAAACAATTTACAGAAGCTCAAAAGGCTTTCGAGCAAGCCCAAAAGATCAGCGCTGAAAGAAAAATCGCCATGGAAGAGCCCTTATTTGGACTGGCGACGCTCTACACAGACAACAATGATCTTGAAAAAGCACTTCAAACTTACCAAGAGATCATCACGGATCATCCCCAAAGCACGCGCTTGCATGAAGCCATGCTTGGCAAAGCAAATATCCTTTACATGAATGAAAAATACAATGATGCCATTGAGATCTACAAAACAGTCTTTAGCGACTCATCAAAAGGTACCGCAGGCACATCGATCATGGAAAAAGCCGGTTTAGGCTTGGCTTGGACATATCTCAAAAGCGGGGACGCGTCCAAGGCCATCGAAACATTCCAAACTGTCATTTCCTCAACAGCGAATAAAATCATCAAAGTCAGCGCTTTAACACAGATCGCGGACGCCTATCAAGACCTTGGCCAATTTCAACAAGCGTTAAACGCCTATGATACGATCCTACAAAGCTATCCGGACACGCCTTATACGGATTATGCGCAATATCGCCAGGGCATAGCGCTATTAAAACTTGAACGGGTCAACAGTGCGATCCTTTCTTTTCAGAGCCTGCAAAAAAACTTCCCTCAAAGTCGCTATCTTGCAGAGGCTGGCTATTATCTGGGGATCGCTCATTTCAACAAAGGGGACTGGATGATCGCCAAGGAATGCATGGCAAAATTTATTCGCGAGCTTCCAGCAGACCATCAGCTTCAACCTGACGCGCATTACATTATGGCCTTGTGCAGTCAAAACCTCAAGGAGCACGATGAAGCCATGAAAACTTTCAGGAAGATCGAACGTGTTTATCCGCATGACACCGCATTGATCCAAAAGGTCAGGTTCGGTATCGCAAAAAATTTTTACGAAAAAGGATCGATCGCTGAAGCGTTAAAAGAATTTAAATTAATTCACTACAAGTATCCAAAAACACCAATCGGCCTGCAGGCTTTACTTTGGCTAGGAGAGTATTACACGCAAACGCGCGATTTTCAAAACGCTATTCTTTACTACGAACAAATCATTAACGACTATATCGACGACACAAATCGAGCTGAGGCCATCTTTGCCCTTGGCGATATTTTTTATAAAAAAGAAGAATACGATAAAGCCTTAACATATTTCAAGCAAATTACTCCTAATCATGGTCAAAGCATTTACGCCAAGGCAAAGCTTGCGATCGCTGATACATTTGCCCAACAACTTTCACCTCAGATCGCGGTAGAAACGTACGAAAATATCATCAAAAATTCTCCCGAATTCTCCCGGGAAGCTTACCTTAAAATGGCGGACGTCCATCAGCGATCTGATGAAAAAGACAAGGCGATCTCGGCTTATCACAAAGCGCTGGAGGCGAAGCAACACCAGGATATTAAAACGATCAGCGATTGCGAAATTCGATTTGCCATCGCTGATCTTCTTGAGCTTTCAGGAAAATCACAACAGGCGATCGATGAATACCTAAAAATCCCTTACTTGTATCCGACCGAAATAAAATGGATCGTCAAATCCTATTTACGCGCGGCGCGGCTTTTCGAGAACAAAGAAGATCTTGAGAACGCAAAAATATCTTATGAAAAGATCATGTCGTATCCGGTGGAAGAACGCGCTTTTGCTCAAGAAAGGATCGATCACATCAACGCCGCACTACAACAATAGAATTAAACAAGGAGATATTATGCAGATCTGGCAAATGAATACCTGGGAACTCCTTCTATCGGGTGGACCCCTTATGATCCCTATCCTTGCGTGCTCATTGTTCTCTTGGGTGGTCATCGCCGAGAAAATCTTTTTCTTTTCTTCATTTAAAGAAAGTCCATCGGCTATCCGCAAGCAAGTCTTCGCACTCGTTAAAGCGAACAAAATTACCGATGCTATCTTTTTATCTGACGGGATTCGATCGCCGATAGCAAAGATCTTAGCGGCAGGTCTTTTAAAGTTTGGGTCACCCAAGGAAGAGATCAAAGAAGCAATGTCCCTTACTTGTCAAGCCGAGATCCCTATTCTCGAACAACGCCTAACTATTCTGCTGACTACTGCCCACGTCGCACCGCTGCTCGGCTTTCTAGGAACAGCGATAGGTCTTGCGCTCAGCTTTCATACAATTCAAACACGGACAACATCCATGCTCGCAGTCACCCCAGGCGATTTGGCCGCGGGTATTTGGCAAGCACTCATTACAACGATCGCCGGGCTTGCCGTTGCGATCCCCGCGTACATCTTCTATAATTATTTTCTTGACCGCATCAACATGCTCATCAAAGAAGCTGCGCAAAGCATGGATGAACTCCTTGACTATTTAGGACAAATGTAATGTAAGAAACGACCTATGAAGCTCCGATCATCGCTCTCATATATCCAAAATATCAGCATAATTCACATTATCCCGATGATGGATATAGTATTTATTATGCTGTTTTTCTTTTTGCTTTTTTCGCCTCTCGTGTCCGATCCGCATATCAACGTGCAAATGCCAAAAGCCGTGGCCAGTAGCGCCATTGAAGAGGATATTCTCATCATCACCGTTACAAGCGAAGATATCTTATATTTGAACGACAAGATCGTGACAATGAAAAAATTAAATAGCGCGCTTGCAAAAGATAAAGACGGCAAAAAAACGGTCCTTCTAAAGGTCGACAGGCGAGCCTCGATGGACCGGATCTTTGCGATTTGGGATATCTGTCGCGATCTTGGAATAGAAAATATCAACATTGCCACGAACCAAGGAAAATAAAAGCGTGTCAGGTTATTCCGCCAACATAAAAAGAATATTTTTTCAATCAATAGGGATAGCTATCCTTTTCCATATCTTATTTCTTGGCTTAACAACAATGCGCGTCTCATCAAAAAAAATATTCCTAAGGCCATCCATCAAATTTTTAGGATCTTTTTTGACCGCGCTTGATACACAGCAGGGAACAGCGCACCCATCCCTAAAAGCAGCAAAAAGCATGTTCCAGGCGCCTACGCGCTTACCAAAAACTTCAGGCATAGTAATCGAAACTCCCAATCTTCCTTTATCGACATTATTACCAAATACGGCAAAAAAAACTTTGCCTGACGCTCGCATAGTGCTTAATAGTGAAGCCTTAAAACAAGAAGCGAAAGATAGGGCCGAACCGTTTACGCATCGCCCGCTCAAATTACCTGATTATGATCATTCTCGACCTTGACCTAACAATCAGTATCACTTTATCCATCCTATTAATCCTTGTTATTGCCTCTTGGTTCAGATATACTATAAAGGAAGGCGGGAAAATTTCTGCCTCTAAAGATATTGTACAATGTCCGTATTGCACATATATTTTTACGGATTTCTTTAAAAAAGACATAAAGGTCTGTCCTCAATGCGAAAGCTATATTGAAAAAACAGGGGAGAAAATAAACTCATGAGATCCATATCGAACATTTCCAACAAAAAAGCCACCGTACTTGTAACCGTGATCATGCTCATTACCGCTATGTCTGCATTAGCTGTCGGTATCTTAAGCGCCATGGGTAGTCAAGGTGTATTCGGCCAGAACCAAATAAGCCGTATCAAAGCTGAACAGCTCGCAAAAGGCATGTTTTGGAAACTTTACTACCAGCGCGCGCTTACCGGAACAAACCCATCCATCGTAGGCACAGAAACTCTCGATGGAAAAACCTACACCATGAGCGCAACCAGCGCAGGATCTGCCGGTCCAGGCGGGACTGCAACTGTTACGACGACAATAAGTTATTAATAGACCTTCCAAATTCCCTTTCAAATCCAGAATAAATTCTTAATTATAAAATACAAGTAAGTCTGAGTAAGTCCAACAATCTATAAATAAGAATTTTGTTGACAAAGTAATCTTGTTATGCTCTAATGATAAATAGATAATCTTGTTATGACTTACAATAAAAGAGGGAAACATGGATCACTTGTTAGACGTTGATGAGCTTGCCGCTTATTTAAAGCTGAAAAAGCAGACGATCTACAATTGGCTGAATCAACGCAAAATCTCCGGCATCAAAATTGGCGGTGTTTGGCGTTTTGACAGACGTGAGATAGATAAATGGCTAAAATCTCAATCTCGAAAGGCAACAGGGGTATGAGTTCAAACAAAAATATAGGCATCTTCTGGGGGTCTGAGTTTCTTTCCATCGTAGAAACACAACGTGATCAACTTACTTTTGCTGGAGCGATTCCGAGACAATCCCCAGAACTGCTGGAACAGCCTAAAAATGCCAAAGAAGCAACAGAAGCAGAGAACCTTCATTTAGTCTCAGCGCTGCAACGGCTTGCTCGCGACAAACAGATCAATAAAAACAAAGTGCATCTTTCCATCCCTGTCCGGGATATCATCTTTCGATCATTTACCCTGCCAGCCATGAGTGCCGCAGAGATCGAGAATGCTGTCATATTTGAAGCACCACGCTACATCCCTTTTAAAATGGATGAGCTTTTTTTCAGCTATCATGCCATTCCTTTCACTGATAAAGACATAAAAAAAATCCAGATCCTATTTATCGCTATACGCAAAAACACATTAGACCATTATTGCAAGACACTCGAGGATGCAGGTCTGCAGATCATCTCTGCTGAACCTTCAGCACTCAGTTTGCTGAGGGTCCTTGCGATCAAGAAGCTTCTTAAGCCTTCACCAACTATTGCGATCATTCAAATCCGCGAGATCTATGGATCCATCCTGATCGCCGATGGACAGATCCCGCAATTTATTCGCGACTTCAACCTGTTTTCCTCTAATACTGCTGCGACGGATAGGGATTTTAAATCGATGATCAGCCGTCTCTTGAACGAGATCCGTCTTTCCTTAGAGTTTTACGCACGACAAGCGAAAACAGCAGGACATGAAAAGCCAATCAACCAGATCTTTGTTTTTGCCCCTGACAATTCACGGGAGATATCTCAAGCCATCAAAACAGACCTTGGATTTGAAGCTTTATCTATCGACATAAACAATCTCTTTCCGTACGATAACGAATTGCATCAGAATCTCGCAAACGCTATCGGGGCAAGTTTTTCAGGATCTCTTTCTTTGGGTTGCGATCTCAATCTTGCAAAATCACGCAAAGGAAAAACTTCTCATTCAATATCAAGTATTAGCGTTCAAGATGTCCTAACCCAGCCTCCAAACTATAAGCTTACAACCATGGTCGCGTTCGCTTGCGCGGGGATCATAACGCTTTCGTTCTTGGGAGCGGGCTTGCAGGCATTTCCTCAAGAAAAACGCCTTGCGGAACTGCGCACCTTTGAGCAAAAATACAAAGGACAATCAACAGAGCAAATTTCTCAATCGATCGCTGATCTGGCAAAAAAAATAAATGATTGCTCTAAACTAAAATTTCATACGAATATCAGCATGTATATTGAAAACATTTCACGATCAATGTTCGATGGTGTTTGGCTGACGGAACTCGGCATCTCTTCTCGCGACTCTCAAAAAACTTCTTCTGCGCAATCGCAGGCGGAATCTGTGATGGTCATCAAGCTTACTGGCTATTCCTATCATCAATTGCTAAACCAACAGATCACGCTGATAGAAAAATTTCTTGAAGGGCTTAAAAAGAACGCGTTTCTTGCGAAACATTCCAGGTCAGTTAATCTCTCGCAAGTTAAAAAAGAAGAGCGAGAGGGTTTTCCTGTGACATCATTTCAAATCTCTATTGAAACGGATAACGCCAATGATTAATATTCTCAAGCTCATCCAGTCGCTTAACAGCATTGATCTTAGCAAATTCGATGCAAAACTCGCGCTGACAATCATTTCAAAACGACGCGACATTCTGATCATCATCGTTGCGGTTATCGCAACAATCTTTTCTGTGCGCCACATCTTCGTCATAGCGAACGGAAGAAGATCGACCGCTCAATCTGAGCTTTCTGAGCTTGAAACAAAACAAAAAACAGCTTTAGCTTTTGAAGCAAAACAAAAAGAATTTAATGAATTCCTTCAAAAAGTGCCTAATGGTTTTTCAACGGAAACCGAAGTCATTAAAGCTGTTGTTGGGATCGCTGAAAATCATGGCATCCGGGTACTCTTTTACAACCCAAAAGAAGCTCGTAGCGAAGAGAATTTTGAAGTGCAGGCCGTTGATTTTGTTTTTGAATCTTCTTTTGAACAAATGGTAAAGACCATTAAAGCGATAGAAAAGAATTCGGTCAATCTACAGATCAATTCCTGGAAAAATACAAGCACAACTTCCTATCGCTATGACATGCGTCCAACTCCTAAAAATAATGACAATAATGTCCTACAATGGGAAATATCCGTAAGCTCAATCAAGGTGAAAAAATGAGAAAAACGAACACTATCATTTTGCTCTCCATGCTTTTTTGTAGCGCCTTCCTGATCTTACCAGCTAAGACATTTGCCGATCTTTCTTCTGATCTCATTGGGCTTCGAAATCCTTTTAAGTCGTGGCTTCCAAAAGTTGAAGAAATCATTGAAAAACTTCCAGAACCCACTAAGATAGAAGTGGTGGAGCCTACAAGACCCGTTACACCGAAACCAGAGCCTGTATCGCAGGAAAAAGTTGTTGCTCCTGTGCTAACACCACCAAAGCTTACTGTTAATGGTCTTATCTGGGGGACCGATAAGCCTCAGGCGATTATCAACGATCGCGTTGTAAGCATTGGCGATACGATAGAAAACTCAAGGATTGTGGACATCAACCAAAACGGTGTGGATATTATATTTTCAAATAATTTATTCACGATACAGATCGAACAAGCCATAACACAAGCTATTTAAGGAGAGCGCCCGATGGCAATGAAAATAAAAAAAATAGGTGTTAGCAATCTTTTTTTTATTTCTTTCTTTTTATTATCTTCACCGATCGCATCGGCGCAAGGATCCCAATATCACCAATTTCTCTATCCTGAATATTCAAAAAAAGTCTCAATGGATTTTAAAGATGCTGATCTGCGCAGTGTCTTAAAAATATTTTCTCAGCAGTCAGGGATGAATTTTATCGCTGCCGGAGATATCGCGAACGAAAAAGTCACTTTGTTCTTTGAGAATGTTCCAGTCGAGCAAGCGCTGGAGCGCATATTAAGTGCCAACAACTTAATGTATGAGGTAGAGCCTGGTAGCGATATTTTTGTCGTTAAAAAGATCGCCCGACCCCAAAAAGACTTGATCACGCGTGTCTACGTCCTAAAGAATGCTACTGTTTTCTCGTCCCAACTAACAACGAACAGAGAATACAGCACAACCGAGACAGAAGGCAGCTCTTCCTCTGATTCAACCAGCTCGTCTTCCTCGTCCACTTCATCAACCTCATCGAGCAGCTCTTCAGGATCAACAGGATCATCAAGCTCCGCAGAGTCTTTAGAAGGGATCTCAGCGATCATTAAGAACATCTTGACAGAAGATGGGAAGATCCTGGAAGATCCTCGCACGAACAGCCTTGTCATTACTGACATTCCAAGCCAATTCCCGATCATAGAAAAAACGATCGCAAAACTTGATGCTCCAGTTCCTCAGATCTTGATCGAAGTTGAGATGATCGACATCTCAAAACGCACATCTGATCTTTTGGGCGTTAAATACGGGTCTACATTATTAGCCTTTACAGGTGCCCAGCGCGCAACTTTTTATCCCTGGGATGAAAACAAACTGCTTAGCACAGGTCAAGGGATTATCGATCCTGTGGATCGCTACACGGCTGGAGTGATCGATGCTTCCGGGATGTCCGCGGTCCTACAATTTCTTAAAACACAAACAGACACAAAAACCCTCGCGACGCCAAAGATACTGACCCTTAACAATCAAATGGCGAAGATCGCTATTTCCACCAATGAGGCTATCGGTATCAAAACAACAACTGGTGGCGCCGAGGGCATCACAACCCAAAGCGTTGAGGCCGAGCGCGCGGCAACTGGTGTTTTCCTGACCGTAACACCGCAGGTCAACGAACAAACAGGTGAGATCACTATGGCTGTTGTTCCGCTTGTGGCCGAAGCACGGACAGGAGCAACATTTGGAACACAAACTTTTCGCGATCCAGAAGTAAGAGGAAGTAACACGATCTTACGCATCAAGGATAATGAAACAATATATATTGGCGGCCTCAAAAAAACAGTTACCAGTGAAACGATCACGAAACTCCCTGTTTTAGGGGATCTTCCTTTGATCGGCGGAGCTTTCCGGCACAAAGGCAAAGATGTTGAAGAACGTGAATTGATCATATTCATAACGCCCAAGATCATTGCTGACAAGAACTACGTCGCGCCAAATGCGCTTGCGGCTGACCTGAAAACGCGCGAACAGGATTATCCTCAAGCAAAACGCCTTGAAATCGAAAAAGCGCTTCTCATTACAGAACAACAACGAAAAAAATGACACGTCTACGCCTCGGCGAAATACTGATCCAGCAGGGAATTATATCTCCTGCGCAACTTAACCAGGCTATCGAAGCTCAAAAGAAACAACATGGCCGTGTCGGTGAAGTCCTTGTCCAGCTTGGTTTCATTAAAGAGATCGACATTGTTGTCGCGCTTGCCAAGCAGCTCAACATTCCCTACATTTCCCACGATTCGGGATTACTAAAACCTCAAAATCCAGATCTCCTTAAGTTGCTTCCGAGAGATTTCGCACAAAAAAACTATGCCTTACCCTTGTCTTTGAATAACAATTCTCTTACATGCGCTATTTTTGACCCTCTTGACCTTCTATTGATAGACAATATGCGCAAGATCACAGGGCATGATCTCAATCTTGTTCTCGCAACAAAAAAAGACATCGCTCGTGCCATTGAAGAATCCTACTCCAAAGGAGGACAATCTTCTCTTTCAGAAGCGGTTCAAGATTCTTATGAAGTCACGCCTAAAGAACATATTGTCAGCGACCGCAAAGAAGGGGATGAGGCAGAGCTTAGCATTGATAAACTCATCGAGCGTGCCGCAGAAGCTCCTGTTGTCAAGCTTGTCGATCTAATCATTCGCCAAGCGATTGACCAACGCGCGAGCGATATTCATATCGAATCCTATAAAGATAAGATCTCTGTCCGCTATCGCATTGACGGTGCCTTATACGAAATACCGCCGCCGGCACGACATCTTCTTCTGCCGATTGTTTCGAGGATCAAGATCCTTGCAAAACTTGACATTGCTGAAAAAAGGCTACCTCAGGACGGCGCTATCGCTGCTAAGCTGGAAGACAGAACCGTTGATCTTCGTGTTTCAACCATTCCAACGATATGGGGAGAAAAAGTCGTTCTGCGTATCCTTGATCAGGGAGCTGTAAATCTTGATCTTGCAACGCTAGGATTTGACGCAAAACAACTCGAGTTTATCCGTAAAGGTATCAAATCACCCTACGGCTTGTGCTTTGTAACAGGGCCAACAGGAAGCGGAAAATCAACGACTTTATATTCCGCGCTGAGAGAGATCATTGATTCAACAAAAAACATCATGACAGCGGAAGATCCTGTCGAATACAAACTTGAAGGCGTTAACCAAATTCATGTCAAGCCTGACATCGGGCTAACCTTCGCGGCCGCATTGCGATCATTTTTACGCCAAGATCCTGATATTATTATGGTTGGCGAAGTCCGTGATCTTGAAACAGCTCAAATATGTATTCGCGCGGCCCTGACAGGCCATCTCGTTTTAAGCACGCTTCACACTAACGATGCGGCATCTGCCATAACACGTCTACTGGACATCGGCATTCCATCATATCTTTTAACACCTTCTCTGAATGTTGTTATTGCCCAGCGCTTAGCGAGAAAGCTTTGTTCAAGCTGTAAAGAAGCTTTTGAGCCGTCAGCGGACCAACGGACAAAATTTGGCTTGCGCAGCGAGCTGATCTATCGGCCAAAAGGATGCGACAAATGTAATCACACAGGATACAAAGGGCGCTTAGCCCTTGGTGAAGTTCTTTCAGTGGATGATGAAGTACGCGCAATGATCGCGAAAAACGCGCTTTACACCGAGATCAAAGAAGTCGCGCGCAAAAACGGCATGGCAACACTTTTTGAGACCGGCCTTAAAAAAGTAGAAGAAGGCCTCACAAGCATCGACGAGATCTTAACTGTAACATTATTATAATCATTCTATGCCAAATTTTAACTATACGGTCAAAAATTCTTCCGGAAAAACGATCAAGGAATCCGCCACCGCCGCAAGCAAAGACATCTTGATCTCTCAGCTTCAGCAGCAAGGATATTTTATCTTAGCGATCAATGAGATCGTCGCAGGACAAGCTTCCGCTGCTGAAAGCCAGGCCCCCATAAAACTCAACAAAAAATTTTCACGCAAGGGGATCGGCATCCCTGACAAACTTCTTTTCGCTCGGCAATTAGCAACAATGCTCGAGTCTGGTGTTAATCTTTTGCGCAGTTTAAATGTCATTGTCGAACAAACTGAAAGCGAAAACTTTTACAAAGTCTTAAATAAGATCCGCAACGATGTCGAACAGGGTGTCTCTTTTAGCATGGCTCTAAGCCGTCATCCCAAGGTCTTTGATTCACTCTGGGTCAGTTTAACCGAGGTTGGGGAGGCTTCAGGAACAATGCCGTTGGTTCTAAGCAAGCTGGCATTTTATGTTGAGCGCTCGGAAGCTTTTCGAAGCGCTATCATCTCCGCGATGATCTATCCGGGCATTCTTTTGGGTGTTTCATTCTCAGCCATTCTGATCTTCGCTCTCTTTATCGGTCCAAAATTCCAAGACATGTATGCCTCAATGAACGCGACGCTGCCACCCATGACAGAAAGAATGTTGAACCTTTTCACATTTATGAAATCTAAATTTCTTCTGATCTTTGGATCATTATGTGCTATATTTGTATTGGCAAGAAAATATGTAGCAACACCCATTGGACGCTTGCAGTTTGAAGGTTTGATATTTAAAACACCTATCGCAGGCGACATGGTCAAAACGGCTGTTGTGGAGAAATTTGCTTCGCAGATGTCAATTCTTGTTGAAAGTGGTGTTCCTATTCTTTACGCGCTGGACATCATTGAACGTCTTATAGACAACAAGATCTGTGAAGGGATTATAGCGCAAATCAAAGGACGGGTCAGGGAAGGAAAACTGATCTCGCAAGAAATGGGTCGCTCTCATTTCTTTCCGCCTATGGCAACCCAGATGATCGCGATCGGTGAAGAAACCGGCGAGCTGGGAAAAATGCTCAACCATATCGCGGAGTATTACCAGCGCGAACTCCAAACGTTTACCCACCGTTTTGCCACCATGTTCGAACCTATTATCCTTATTTTCATGGGTGTAACCATCGGCACCATGGTCCTGGCGATGTTCTTGCCGATCTTCAATTTAGCGTCAGGAGGGATGGGAGGATGAAAAGATAAAAAAACATTTATTGTTTAGAAAGAATTTGTTAGAATGAATTAAGAATAAGTTAACAGCAAACAAGCTAAGGAGGTAAAAAGACATGATCAATCGCAACAAATCCGGTTTCACACTGCTCGAAGTTATTATCGTCATCATTATCATCGCGATCTTGGCAAGCGTTGCTATGCCTAAGGTAACGGGTGCCTTGCATTACGCGAAGGCCAAGGAAGCCTTAGGGGTTATTCCTTCGATCCGCACGGCTTTGGATGCCTGCGCGCTCATGCAAGGAAACAATTACTCAGGCTGTTCCACAAACATTGCGGCTCTGGGTGTCAGCTTTAACGGAAAATACTTTAACACGCCAACCATCACTGGCTTAAATGCTACGGAGTACGTCATTACCGTTCCCGGAAAATCCGGCATCGGGGATATCATCTACACAGAATCAACACAACGAATAACAGGTACAGGAAACTTTATTAACTTTAACACTGGCAACTATTAACAGCAAACAAGCTAAGGAGGACACATGATCAATCGCAACAAATCCGGTTTCACACTGCTCGAAGTTATTATCGTCATCATTATCATCGCGATCTTGGCAAGCGTTGCTATGCCTAAGGTAACGGGTGCCTTGCATTACGCGAAGGCCAAGGAAGCCTTAGGGGTTATTCCTTCGATCCGATCTGCGATGGATGCGTGTGCAATGATGGGTGGCGGAGAATATACGAACTGTCCAACAAGCGCGATCGCTCTTGGTATAAATTTTTCTGGAGCAAAATATTTTGCAACGCCGATCATTTCTGATCACAGTGCCAACAACTATACGATCACAGTCCCAAATGCAACTATTGGAAATATTATCTACACAGAAGCAACACAGCGAATAACAGGCACAGGGAACTTTACAAATTTTAATGTTTCGGGTTATTAAATTGCGTTTCTTCGAAAAATACTCAACGCTCAAAAAAGGTAGAAAAAATGAAAGACTCGAAAGAAAAAAAAGCCTTTACTTTCATTGAGATCATGCTTGTTGCGATCATTATTGGTATCTTAGCTGGCTTTGGCGTTCCGCAATACTTTAAGACCGTACAAAAAGCTAAACAAAGAGATGTGACAGCTATCCTGCATCTGATCAAAGGCGCGCAAGAAATGTATCACAATAAAAAAGGCGTTTATTATCCCCAAAATACTTCCAGTGCGGCTATTGCTGATATCAACCAGAATCTTAATCTAGACATCTTGCAGCCCTCCGATATCGTCTATCAATGCACAGGAACCGGCGGGCCTGGATTTTTATGCCAAGGATGCCATCCCACCTTGCTCAACGGTCGATGGTGCGTTGAGGCAACACAAGCAAGCAATCCAGCATGCGTCGCTGGCACCGATCCTTGTTATTAAGATATTAAGGCTTTATATTTTACTTAAAAAATTTAAAGAAGATCTTTCTCCTCATGGACATTTAACAATATTCTGATATACTTACAGAGGAGAATATTGTAATAGAGGTGTAATAATGTCGCGAAAATACGATATGCTTGCCATCACACTTATGGAGCTTCTTGTTACTGTCATCATTGTAGGCCTTCTATCGGGGATCTCGGTGATAGGATTTCAGAAAACTGTTCGAAAAGCCGATGCGAAAAGGGCAAAAACAAATCTATTAGCCATTAAAGCCGCTCAAGTCACTTATTTCGCGAAGCACGGCTACTATTACGCGGATCCAGCAGTTACTGGCTGTCCGGCAGGGGGAACGGTCATAACCGCAGACATCAACAGCGCCCTTGGCTTAAATCTCATTGAAACAACAAGTTCCCAGTGTCAGCCGCTTTTTTATCGATGCGGGTGTCATATGAGCTCACCGGCAGATAATTTTCACTGTACTGCATTCTGCAACAATGGCGGCTGGCAATACAAGATAATGTCATCGTTTGGCGTCCCCGAGGATATGCCGCAATGCGTGGTTGCGGGAACGTGTCCGGAGTAATGAGGAAAACATGAAAAAAAATCAGGCTGTCTCCTTGGTTGAGGTCGTAGTCGCTTCGATCATTTTTTTATTAGCCGCTGCGGGTGCTCTTGGCGCTTTTTCGATGGCTCAAAAAATGTCAACGGTCTCGGAAAAAGAAATAACAGCTGCCAATTACGGAAGACAACTGCTTGAGGATCTTCGGGCTAACGTTGACCAGCGCACATGGAACTCCTGGATCCTAACCTGCGACAGCACCTGGCGCGCCTGGCCGACAGCTCCAAGCGCTTGGGATGCCTTCCAAGGAAGCGTTCAGTATAACTGCTATCAAGACCCATCAACGGGATTAAGAAAGGTAACCCTTAATGTCAGCTGGTAAAAAGAATGCTCTAAAGAAAAAAGCTTTGACGATGACAGAACTTGTGCTGGTCGTCATTACGGTAGGAGTTGTTGTAGCGTTTGGAGCTACTCAATATCAGGACATTATGAAAAACGCGCGCCAAAAGACAGCCAAGCTCAATTTAAACCTGATCCAAAGCGCTCAAGAGTTCTATTTTGATAAAAATCTTTCTTATTATCCCATGGCGGCCGGAACTGCTGACGTTGCCGCGATCAACTCAAATCTTAAGCTTGCCATCACAGCAGATGTCCTAGGCTACACCTGCACATTTTCCTCGCTCGGAACAGATTATGATTGCCAAGCAAAATTTCCTGCCACAGGAGCCGCGGACTGGTATTGTCAAGTAACTAAAGATATGCCTGAGGCCCAATGCTATTAAAAAACCTTAAAAAAATATTGAACGCACACGCTCTGACCTTTACAGAGCTTTTAGCCGCAAGCATTATCACAGGAATTGTTATCATTGGTGTGGCGTCTATGGACATCAGTCTTCGCAATGCGTTTGAGGGGACATCAAAAGGATCGATCGTAGCGACAAGAGTGTCGACGTTGATGCATAATATTTCACGCCACATCTTAGAAGCTTCCGGAAATCCAACTTCTCCTGGTGCCGTGGTCGCTGCTAGCCCAGGACGTCTTTGGTTTCGACGGGACGTTGCCCAAACACCTTCAAATTATAGCGATGACTCCTGGCATATTTATGAACATGATCCAGCTTTATTCCTTGTAAAATACTGCACCGCCACAAGCTCCAGCACAAACTGCAATGCAGAGATCCAAAGGTTTAAGAATATTACCGCCTTCGAAGCAACTTTACAAAACAATCCTGCGACAAATCTTTTTTCAGTAAAAGTAAAACTTGTTGGCCGGTTCAACACAGGCCAGCCGGCAGACGATCTGACAAATCCTGAATACACGCTTACCTCTGTTTTTAATCTTCCAAGCTTCTCAAGCACGATTCCTTAATGTATGCTTGATCCGATCTGCGTATCACATGGGCCGATAGTTCAGCTGGGAGAATGTCTGGTTCGCAATCAGAAGGTCGGGGGTTCGACTCCCCCTCGGTCCATTTTATTTTGTTTTCAACGAAACTGCTCTAGATATGCTATACTTTAAGTAGAAAAATGTAGTTATTATTGTTATTTAATTATAACTTGGGAGGAAAAAATGAGATCTTTCAGAACACCTAAAGGCTTCTCCGCTATCGAGACCACCATCGTCGTTGTCATCGTTGGACTACTCACAGCCCTTGTTTTACCTCAACTGCCACGCGCGATCGAGAATCAGCGTGTCAAGGCAGCTGAAAAAACTCTTTACGAGATCTATTGTTCGCAAAAACGCTATTTTCTTAATAACGGCCAATACGCGACCGCGCTCGCGCAGCTTGACACGATCGTCAACGTGCCTTCCGGATTCAGCATTAGTGTTGCGAATAACTCCTCACAACTAGCAACATTCGCAAAAAACAATGGAAATTATTCTCTCGTTATTAATTCAAGCGGTAATGTTAGCTGTTCTGGAACCGGCTGTTCAAACTTTGTGATGAACACGACGACAGGTGGCTCGACGCAGCCGGGTGGCGGAACATGCCAAGGTGGAAATGGCGGTGGAACCGGAGGCGTTGGGACAGATCCTGGCACGGGCGGGGTGACAGATCCTGGAACAGGAGGAGTGCCTGTTGATGATGATCCTATTGAAGAGCCCGACCCAGGCACAGGAGGCGTTGGGACAGATCCTGGAACAGGAGGAGTGCCTGTTGATGACAATCCTATTGAAGAGCCCGACCCAGGTAGCGGCGGAACAGGCGAAGTGCCTATCGAGGAACCCGACCCAAACATTGAGCCTTCTATCGACGAAATCTATAATCAAGTTATTGAGATAGGTAACTCGGATCCTGAAAAGCTTGCCGCATGGATCGAAGAAAATCCTGATATGTGGCAAAAACTTCTTGAGCAGTATCCGCAACTCGAGGAGCTGATTAAGAATGACAATCCACTCACAAAAGAAGAATTAGAATCGACCTATAATGAAGTTACGAGGATGCTCGAATCAAGCCCTGATGAATTTATAAAATGGGTCGAAGAAAATCCGCAAACATGGGAACAATTAACTGAACTATATCCTGAACTCAAAGAATATGGAGAAAAATTGATAGGCGCCAATCCCAATGTTGAATGTCCTGAAGGATATATTCTCAAAGATTATTATTGCGCCCCTGACCCAGCAGCTGGAAAAATACAAGAGCCTCTAAGATAGAAAAGCTTGCTGACTGGCTAGAATGACGCGTTGTTACATTCCAAACTTCATCCTTTCCCAAAAGGAAACTGTACTCTTTGACAAAGATGAAATCCATCATCTCATCAATGTCTTGCGTTTTAAGCTAAATGATGATGTTTTTGTTTTTAACGGTAAAGGCCTTCAGGCCAGTGCGACGATCATTTCCGCTTCGTCTCACAAAGTTACTTTTAGGATCAATTCATTAGAAGAAGTGCGCCAACAGCATCCTCTCTTAGTCCTTGCCTGCGCCATTCCCAAGAGATCAAAATTCGAGACCATTATTGAAAAATGCACCGAACTTGGAATCGATGAGATCATCCCTTTAAAAACGGCGCGTACAGAGGTCTCTAAAGCTTCTGAAGCTCTTGCGCGATGTCATCGCCGTTATGAAGAAGTAGCGATCAACGCCTGCAAGCAATCTCAAAGAGCATTTCTTCCAAAGGTCCACTCTGTGATGACGTTTACACAAGGCCTCGACCTGATATCGAAAGATGATCTTGCGCTCTTTGGAGCCCTTCAGGCCCCGAGCCAGAAACTCCCAGAGATCACATCTGATCTGCTAAGATCAAAAGAGCGCATCGTCGTATTGATTGGTCCTGAAGGGGATTTTACCCAAGAAGAAACACAGCTTGCGCTCAACCGGGGAGCCATCCCTGTGACACTCGGCCCTAACGTATTAAAGGTCGAGACTGCGGCTATTGCCGCCATTGCCTTTCTATCCTTACGATTGCGCTCATAAGACCTATAAATATATATATTATATAAGAAACCTGTCGTATTATATTTGACAACTGAAAATGCCTCATGTATAATTCAGCTTCACAACATCAAAGGGGGATTTATGAAAGAAGAGAAGAAGACTGAAATTCACGCCGATAAGAAAAAAGCTCTCGAACTCGCCTTAAGTCAGATCGAAAAACAGTTTGGCAAAGGATCGATCATGACCTTAAGCCAGAATGTCACTGTCCAGATCGAAGCGATCCCGACCGGTTCTTTAGCCTTAGATGCTGCCATTGGCGTCGGAGGAGTTCCAAAAGGACGTGTGATCGAGATCTATGGCCCTGAATCCTCCGGTAAAACAACTTTGACCTTAAGCATTATCAATCAGATCCAGAAACAAGGCGGTGTTGCCGCTTTCATTGATGCTGAACATGCCTTTGACTCAAGCTATGCCAAGACCTTAGGGGTTAAGCTGGACGATCTTCTGGTCTCTCAGCCAGACACCGGAGAACAGGCCCTTGAGATCGCCGAAACCCTTGTTCGCTCCAATGCTGTTGACTTAGTTGTCATTGACTCTGTCGCGGCCCTTACGCCTCGAGCTGAGATCGAAGGAGAGATGGGTGACTCTCACATGGGGCTTCAAGCAAGATTGATGTCCCAAGCACTTCGTAAACTCACGGCAACGATCAGCAAATCAAAAACATGTGTTATTTTCATCAACCAGATCCGCATGAAGATCGGCGTCATGTTCGGCTCTCCAGAAACAACAACAGGCGGACGCGCACTAAAATTCTACGCATCGGTGCGTATTGACCTTCGCCGGGTCGAAAGCATTAAAAAAGGCGAAGACATCGTTGGAAATGTTGTCAAGGCCAAGATCGTCAAAAATAAGGTCGCGGCACCTTTTCGTGAAGCGCTATTCGAGATCTATTTTGATGAAGGCATTTCACGAACAAGTGACATCTTGGACTTAGGGATCAAGGAAGGGCTGATCGTCAAGTCAGGATCCTGGTTCTCCTATGAAAATGAAAAGATCGGGCAGGGACGTGATAGTGCCAAAGTATTCTTAAAGGAAAATCCCAAGATCTTAACTCAGATCGAGAAAAAGATCCGCGAAAAGATTTCTATCGCAAAATAATCGTGACCGTACCGCGTGATAACGATATTCTGCTGCAAAAAGGAAAAACTTACTGCTTTCGCCTTCTAAGGATACGTCAAAGAAGCCAAGCAGAGATCGCCCAAAGGCTAAAACAAAAAAGATATCCGTCCAAGATCATCAACAAGCTCGTTCAATACCTAAAAAACCTTGAGCTTATCAATGATCAGCAGTTCGCGCGGGACTGGATCAAAATGCGCCTCTTCAAGGGCTTGGGACGACATCGCATCCGATGCGAACTGCGACAAAAAGGCATTTCAAGCGCGATCATCGAAAAAATCTTGCTTGATTCGCTAAAAGACGTTGATGAAGCGAGTGTCGCTGGGCAGGTCGTAAGAAAAAGGATCCAGCGCTATAAAAATTTAGACCCTTCTGTCGTTAAAAGACGACTCTACGGCTATTTAATGCGCAGGGGATTTGAAGAAAGCCTGGTTCTTCAATCAATACAGGTAAATGATCATGACCACGATTGAGATACGAAAAAAGTTCATCGAGTTCTTTGCTGGAAAAAAACACGCGTTCATTGTTAGCGACTCGCTGGTGCCCAAAGATGACCCAACAGTTCTCTTTACGACCGCAGGGATGCAGCAATTCAAAAAGCAATTCTTAGGACAGATTGATAACTACACCCGAGCGGTTACCTCTCAAAAATGCCTTCGCACGGATGATCTCGATCAGGTTGGCGTTACTGCCTTTCACCACACCTTCTTTGAAATGCTGGGCAATTTCTCGTTTGGCGATTATTTCAAGAAAGAAGCGATCGCCTGGGCCTGGGAATTCCTGACGCGCGTCATACAGATCCCCGATAACAAGCTTTGGATCTCTGTTTACAAAGAGGATAAAGAAGCCAAGGACATCTGGCTAAAAGATATCAAGATCGCCCCTTCCAAGATCGTTGAATTAGGGGATAAAAGCAATTTCTGGCCATCAGAAGCCAAGACAAAAGGCCCCAACGGCCCTTGCGGTCCATGCTCTGAGATCTTCTTTGATTACGGCCCTGAAATCGGCTGCAAACAAACAGATTGCAGTCCGGCTTGTGATTGCGGACGCTTCGCGGAGATCTGGAACCTTGTTTTTACTCAATATGACCGCCAAGAAGATGGGCTCTTAAAACCGCTACCCAATAAAAATATCGATACCGGTATGGGTCTCGAGCGCCTCGCCGCGGTCGTTCAGGGAAAAAGCACCAATTTTGAAATAGACTTATTTGTGCCGATCCTGTCCGCGATCGATGCCAACGCCCGTAAGCACGGGATCACTCTATCGACAAAAGAACGCTGCGTCATGGCAGATCACATGCGCGCGATCGTCTTTGGGATCGCTGATGGCGTCATCCCATCCAATGAAGGCCGCGGATACGTGATCAAAAAGTTGATCGCGGATATCACAGATATTATTTTGTCAAAAACTCGTGTTTCTTTTATTCACCAACTTGTCCCATCGGTCGTTGAGGCCATGAAAGACCCTTATAAAGAACTTAGCGACAAGCAGGAGAATATCACCTCTTGGATACAAAAAACGGAAACGGCGTATCACAAAGTAAGGAACGAGCGCATCCCTGAACTTAAAAAAGAACTTGAGCTAATCAAAAATGATACCGATGCTAAGAAACTTGCGGATATTTTCTTTAAATATCGCGACACTTACGGCCTGACATATTCAGCGATACGCTCCACAACAGAAACTGTTGGCATAGCACAGAACTTGATCCAGCACGGATTAAGAGAATCTGAGATCAAGATGGACCAACAGCGTGAAAAATCACGAGCGGCAAGTAAGATGACAGGGGATGTCTTTACAACATGCGATATCGATCTTGCCCGTATTCCTAAGACGCAATTCTGCGGGTACGAGAAGAACGAAACAAAAACGAAGATCATCAAGCTTTTTTCAGGATCACAAGGAACAGAAAAGATCTTAGCGCCTTCGCAAGTGCGGGTCATCTTAAGCGAAACACCTTTTTACGCAGAATCCGGTGGACAAGTCGCGGATACGGGAACACTTACAACAAATCAAGCGGTCGTTGACATCAACCATACGTACAAGATCAATGATGTCTTTGTCCATGTTGGCATCGTCAAAGAAGGAACGCTCGCGCAAGGTGACACCGTTGTCGCGCAGATCAACCGAGAGCGCCGCATGGATATCATGCGCAATCATACGGCGACGCATCTTTTGCAATCCGCCTTAAGAAGAATACTGGGAACCCATGTCCAGCAACAAGGTTCTTTGGTTTCCAATGATCGGCTGCGATTTGATTTTACGCATCCAAAAGCGCTTACCAGTGACGAGATCATTAAAATCGAAGATTTTGTCAATGAGCGTATTCGCGAATGCACACCGGTCAAAAAGGCTAAAATGTCCTTGCTGGAGGCAACAAAGCAGGGAGCTCTGGCATTTTTTGCTGAAAAATATCATCAAGAAGTGCGTGTCGTGTCAGTAGGTGAAACATCCAAGGAATTATGCGGGGGAACCCATCTTGACAATGTCGGAGAGGTCGGCCTATTCAAGATCCTCAGCGAAGGCGCTGTTGCGCAAGGCGTGCGCCGTATAGAAGCAACCACGGGCCGCTACGCGATAGCTCTTATTCATGACCTCGAGCGCAAGATCACCCAAGCGGCAAGTATCCTGAAAGCTCCTAAAGAAGAGGTTGTTATCCGCCTGGAAAATCAGACTAAAAAGATAAAAGATCTTGAGAAAAAACTTGCTACCGTTAGGCTGCAAGCGATCACAGCGTCGCTGGATGAAATGATTAAGAGCGCGACGATGATCAAGGATGTAAAATGCATCTGCAAAGATTTGAGCGATGATGAGGTTGACATGGACATGCTCAAAAAGATCACGGATATGATCAAACAAAAAGCGAGATCTGCCGTGATCACCGTTGGCGTGAGCACAGCGGCCAGCGGAACAGCTTTAGTGACAGCCGTCACAGATGATCTGATCGCAAAAAACATTAACGCGAACGAGATCATCGCAAAAGTTTCTGAAAGCATCGCTGGCAGCGGAGGCGGCCGCCCTCAGTTAGCGCAGGCCGGGAGCAAAGAACGCCGGGACCTAAATAAAACTTTTCAATATATTGAAAATCTGATAAAACAACTCATATGAAGATCCTAAAATCACCCTCAAAGGGCCTTGAAAAGTTGTGCGACCGAAATCTCTACGCGCGCAAAAAACATATCGAAGAAAAAGTGAGACAGATCATTGATGATGTCAAGATCAATGGCGATGAAGCGCTTCTAAAATATACCCGCCGCTTTGACAATGTAAAGCTGACACAAAAACAGATCCGTGTTGCTGAAGCCGAAATTAGCGGTGCTTTTCAGAATATCACAAGTGAATTTGTGGGAACGCTTAAGCTGATCATTAATAATGTTTCTCGCTTTTATGAAAAACAACTTAAGAAACCCCGTCGGGTAAAAGATGAGGATGGTGTCTTGCTCAAAGAAAAGATCCTGCCTTTGGATTCGGTTGGCATTTATATCCCGGCAGGGACAGCGCCCTTGGTCTCATCCGTCTACATGACGGTCATCCCGGCTAAAATCGCTGGCGTAAAACGTATCGTTTTAGCGGCACCTCCAGATAAAACAGGGCATATCAATCCCTATATTCTCGCGGTCGCGAATCTTCTTAAGGTTGATGAGATCTACAAGGTCGGCGGCGCTCAGGCTATCGCGGCGCTGGCGCTGGGGACAAAGACGGTTCCCAAAGTCGACAAGATCATCGGGCCAGGAAATATGTACGTGACAGAAGCCAAGCGACAACTTTTCGGTTATGTGGATATTGACATGCTCGCGGGCCCAAGCGAGTTAGCGATCATTGCAAGCCGCAACAGTAACCCTGCGTATATTTTAGCGGATCTCGAATCTCAAGCGGAACACGTCGGAGGATTAGCGATTCTGATCACCACGTCCCGCAAGCTCGTGCGTCAACTCAAAAAGCACATCCCTAACGGCTATATCGTTTATGTAAAGAATATTGATGAAGCGATCGATGTGGCCAATAAGATCGCCCCTGAACATCTTCAGATCCTCAGCAATAATGCCGTCAGTATCGCCTCAAGGATCAAGCATGCCGGAGCGATCTTTTTGGGGCCATTCAGCCCAACAGCGGTAGGCGACTACATCGCTGGCCCAAGCCATGTGTTGCCGACAATGGGCACCGCGCGGTTCTTTTCAGGGATCTGCCTATCGGATTTTACAAAAACAAGTCACATTATTTGCTATTCCAAAAAAGCCTTGGAGCGCATCCGTGATCCTCTAGAAAAAGTCGCGCTTTTAGAAGGCTTGAAAAAACATAACGATTCCATACAAATTCGCTTTCAATAAGAAAGGTAAGTCGTATGTTAACATTTAAAAAAGCGCGGACTGCCGCAGAGAATCGAAAAAGTTCAGAAACAGAAATTGTCGCTAAGGTCAATATTGATGGTTGCGGCAATTCAAAGATCAAGACCAATATCGGCATCTTAGATCATATGCTGGAACTCTTTGCTTTTCATGGACACTTTGACCTTCTCGTAGAGGTCAAAAAAGCGGATACGAACATCGATATCCATCACGTGAATGAAGATATTGGCATTGTTCTTGGGAAGATCTTCAAAAAAGCCTTAGGGGATCGGCAACGTATTCGCCGCTTTGGTTTTGGCGCGGCTCCCATGGAATCAACGTTCACGGAAGTGATCCTTGACCTTAGCGGGCGCGGTTATTTCCGGCTCAACACGCAAGGGGCTTTAAAAGCGGGGTCACAGGAAGGGTATTCCTTGACCCACTTAGAACACTTTTTAGAGTCATTTGCTCATCATTTGGGTGCCAATATCATCGTTGATATCAAGAATATCTGCGAAGATTTGCACACAAACCTTGAAACGATCTTTAAAGCCCTTGGGCTTGCCTTAGACCAAGCCGCTCAGATCGACCAGCGCCGTCAAGGTATCCCGTCGACCAAGGGAATTATTGACTGATGATCGCGATCATAGATTATGGTTCAGGAAATTTGCGCAGCGTTCACAAGGCCTTGGAGCATGTCGGCGCGTGCGCGCAGGTTACCGACCAGCCTGAGGACATTCTTAAAGCGGATAAGATCATTTTGCCGGGTGTGGGCGCGATCGCTCCGGCGATCCAACGATTATCGGCGTTAAATCTTGTCGACCCGATCAAAAAGGTGATAAAAGACGGAAAGCCTTTTTTGGGCATTTGTCTTGGGCTTCAGCTTCTTTTTGATGAAAGCTGTGAGGGGGGAACGATCAAAACGCTTGGGATCCTTACTGGCAAAGTAAAAAGATTTCAGGACCTAAAGGTCCCACACATGGGCTGGAACGAGCTTGCGATCAAAAAAACCGCGTGTCCTTTTCTCAAAGACACTCAGCCGCTAACGCACGCTTATTTTTGCCATTCTTTTTTTGTAGAGCCACAACAAAAAGATATCATCGCGACAACAACGGATTATGGTTTCGCTTTTGCCTCGTCAGTCTGGAAAGATAATTTATTCGCGGTGCAATTTCACCCTGAAAAAAGTCAGGAAGCAGGCCTGAATATTTTGAAGAATTTCTGTGCTTTTTCCATATGATCATTATTCCCGCAATCGATATTAAAAACGGCAAAGTCGTTCGCTTAACGCAAGGCCAATTCTCTAAAGAAAAGGTCTACGACCAGGATCCTTTATCCGTTGCCAAGCGCTGGAAACAGCAGGGCGCGACCTTGATCCACATCATCGATCTTGATGGGGCCGAAAAAGGAAAGCCGCACAACCTTGCGATCATTCAAAAGATCCAAAAAGAAATCGGTGTCAACGTCCAAATGGGCGGCGGTATTCGCACCATGGAAACGGCTCAGGAAGTCCTCAGTCTTGGATTAACACGGATCATTATCGGGACAAAAGCGATCGAAGATAAAAAGTTTCTTGAAGATATTTTATCAACCCATGGCGACAAGATCGCCGTAAGCCTCGACTGCGTCAACGGGTATGTTGCGACAAAAGGCTGGACCGAAATTTCTCATGTTTCAGCTCTATCGATCATCCCTGAGCTTGAGCGTCTTGGCCTTCGAACGCTCATTTACACGGACATCGCTACCGACGGCATGCTTCAAGGGCCTAACCTAAAAAGCTTAGCAGAGATCCTGGCATCAACTTCTGTCAACGTTATCGCCTCGGGAGGGATATCACAGATCGATGATATTGAGCAGCTGGCATATGTCAAAGCAAAAAATCTTTACGGCGTGATCATTGGCAAAGCGCTTTATGAACAAAAGATCGATCTTTCGGACGCGATCCAACTATGCTCAAAAAAAGAATAATCCCATGTTTAGACGTTAAGGACGGCCGTGTCGTTAAGGGCATTAATTTTGTCCACCTTCGCGACGCTGGTGATCCGGTAGAATGCGCCAAGACCTATGACAAGGCTCAGGCCGATGAGATCGTTTTTCTTGATATCACTGCCAGCCACGAAAAACGGCCCATCTTCTTAGACGTCGTACGCCACACGGCTGAACAGGTCTTTATGCCGTTAACGGTCGGAGGGGGAATCGACTCTGTGCAGAATATCCGCGACCTGCTCAACGCCGGCGCGGACAAAGTCTCCCTCAACACTGCCGCCGTGCAGAACCCAAAACTGATCAAAGATGCTGCGGAAAAATTTGGCAGTCAGTGCATCGTTGTTGCCATTGATGCTAAGAGGCGTGGTGACAGCTGGCAAGTTTACACGCACGGAGGAAGGACCTTGACCCCGCGTAACGCGATCCTTTGGGCAAAAGAAGTGCAAGAGCTTGGGGCTGGAGAGATCCTTTTGACCAGCATGGACAAGGACGGAACAAAAGATGGCTACGACCTAGAGCTAACGGACGCTATTTGCAGTGCCGTGAACATTCCGGTGATCGCTTCCGGAGGCGCGGGAACCTTGGAACATTTTTGGGATGTTTTCACCAAAACAGCCGCTGACGCGGCCTTAGCCGCATCGATATTCCATTACGGGGAGATCCCGATCCCGCAAGTCAAACAATTTTTAAAATCAAAATCTATTGAGGTCCGATCATGAACAATGAAACACGACGCATCACAACACGAACGTTAAGCCAGCTGCGCTTTAACGCAGACGGCCTTCTCCCAGCCATCGTGCAAGATTACCGAACAAAGGATGTGCTCATGCTGGCCTACATGAACCTGGCCTCATTGAAAAAGACGATCAAAGGTGGAAAGACATGTTTCTGGTCGCGCTCACGCAAGGAATTCTGGGTCAAAGGAATGACCTCGGGTCATTTTCAATATGTCAAATCAATATTCTACGATTGCGATCTGGACACACTCTTGATCCTTGTGCGTCAAGTCGGCGCTGCCTGTCACACGGGAAAAAAGAGCTGCTTCTATCGCAAAATTTAAAGGCTATGATCTCTCCGACTGAAAAAGAATTTATCACGCTTACAAAACACGGCAACCTGATCCCTGTATGCCAAGAAATACTAGGGGACCTAGAAACCCCTGTCTCTGCGTACTTCAAGCTCGCGCGCAACTCACGATACGCCATTCTTCTAGAATCTGTAGAAGGCACAGAAAAAGTATGCCGCTACTCATTCTTAGCCAAGGACCCACAACTGATCTTTAAAAGTAAAGGCACAAACGGGGAAATTATTTCCTTTTCTTCAAGAACCCCTCAAGTAAAGAAATTCTCGATCCTCAAAACACCATTAACGCACGCGCAAGAGATCCTTTCGGCTTATCAATTTGTACCCGTCAAAGGCGTGCCGAAGTTCTGCGGTGGGCTGATCGGCTACATCGGATACGATACTGTTAGATTTTTCGAAAAACTTCCAGATCAGCCTAAAGATGACCTGAAGACACAAGATGTCATCTTAGCCCTGGTCAACGATCTGATCA
This sequence comes from uncultured Planctomycetales bacterium, assembly GCA_964486675.1. Classification (GTDB taxonomy): domain Bacteria; phylum Omnitrophota; class Gorgyraeia; order Zapsychrales; family Aceulaceae; genus CALGLP01. The sequence continues at coordinate 42,015 of CAZAOD010000002.1, forward strand.
TTTTTGACCATCTCAGCCATAAAATAAAGATCGTCTGCAATGCGCACGTGCCGCATAACGCGTCGCGAAAACAAAAACAAAAGATCTACGCTTCAGCCCGAGAACGCATCGCAAGCGTTATCGCAGCGCTCCGCTCAAGAACGCCTCAGAGCGCATTAGCTAAGAAACCGCAAAAGCCTTTCAAGTTGCGCGTATCATCAACTTTGACTGAAAAACAATTTCAAAAAGCTGTTGTCGCCGCAAAGAAACATATCCATCAAGGGGATATCATTCAAGTCGTTTTATCTCAACGCTTCCAGACACCGATCGCCACGGACCCTCTGAACATCTATCGCGCGCTCAGAGCGGTCAATCCCTCGCCGTATATGTATTTCTTGAAATTCGCGGACACATATATCGTTGGCTCCTCGCCGGAATTGCTGGTCCGCTGCGAGAACAACATTGTCGAAACACGACCTATCGCTGGAACCCGTCCGCGGGGCAAGGATGAAAAACAAGACATTGCCTTAGAGCAAGAACTTTTGCAAGACCCTAAGGAACGCGCAGAGCATGTCATGCTGGTCGATCTTGGGCGTAACGACCTCGGGCGTGTTTGCGCGCAAGGGACGGTCAAGGTCTCCGAGTTCATGAAGATCGAGAATTATTCCCATGTCATGCATATCGTCAGCAATGTCAAAGGTAGCCTGGCAAAAAACAGGACCCCTTTTGATGTTCTTGAGGCTACATTCCCAGCAGGGACAGTCTCTGGGGCGCCAAAAATTCGCGCCATGGAGATCATTGACCGCTTAGAACCGCTGGCGCGCGGACCCTATGCCGGCGCGGTTGGATATTTTGGATTCGATCACAACCTTGATACTTGCATTACCATCCGTACGATCCTTATCAAGGGCAAAACAGCATATTTTCAAGCAGGAGCCGGCATTGTCGCGGATTCTGACCCGCGCAAGGAATACATCGAAACAAAGAACAAAGCCAAGGCCCAGCTCTCCGCGATCGCCATGGCGCATGAACATTTCATATAAAAACCCGTTGCAATATTCAAAAAAACCGTTAATATATACCTATTATTAACTATATTTGTAATAAGAAAGAGGTGCTTGTCATGGAAGTATGTATTCGTTTACAGCGTATTGGAAAGTCGATCAATAAAGTTTCCAATTACCGCATTGTCGCGATCCCAAAAAGTCGTAAACGCGATGGAAAAGTCCTTGAGATCATCGGGCATTATGACCCCTCCAAGAAACCTGCCGCCTTGGCAGTAAATACCGAGAAGCTAGACAAATGGGTCGCGCAAGGTGCTGTCATGAGCGATACTGTTCGGACTCTCTCCAAGAAATTACGAAAAAAATAACGGCTATTAACCTAAGCACTTAACATAGCGAGGTTTTCTATGGGACCTGAAGCATCTATCAACCCGATCATTGCGCTTTTTCCGTATCTGCTGATCTTTGGCATCTTTTATTTTCTGGTGATCAAACCTCAGAAAGAACAGCAAAAAAAGTTCCAAAAAATGCTTGAAGAACTTAAAAAGAACGACACGATCGTTACCAGCGGAGGCATTCACGGAACGATCGTCAACATCAAGGAAAAAACAGTGACGATCCGTGTCGATGACAATGTCAAGCTTGAGATCGACCGCACGGCCGTTGCGCGCGTGGAAAAGGCCAGCCTCGCCTCGTAATCCTTAAAACCGAAGGAATATCTATGAAAAGCCTGCAAAAACGTTTTTTGATCATTGCTGCGGTCTTGGCCGCTTGCCTTTATTTTTCTTTCCCTTTAGAAAAACGCATCAATCTTGGGCTGGACCTGAAGGGTGGTATGCACTTGGTCTTACGCGTGCAAACCGAGAAATTAACGGATGATGCCAAAAAAGACGCTGTTCAGCGGGCGATGGAGATCCTTCGAAACCGTATCGATGGTCTCGGTGTCGGTGAAACGGTCATCCAGCGGCAAGGGGAGGACCAGATATTGATCCAGCTTCCGGGTGTCACGGACCGGGATAAGGCGCTATCCATCATTGGCAAGGTCGCCCAACTCGAATTCAAGCTTGTTAGCGATGACCAGGCCCTGCTCAGCAAGGCTCTGGCGGGAGAAGTTGATGCCGCCCATGATTTAAAGTATGTAAGAACTGATAAGGACCGATATCCTGTCCTTGTCGAAAAATCCACCGCCTTAAGCGGGGAAACGGTCGCGGATGCCCGCGTAGATTTCGATCAACAGGCTTTCGGGCAGCCACGGATCTCGCTTTCATTCAACTCGGAAGGCTCTAAAAAATTCGCCTCGATCACTCAGAAGAACACTAACCGCCGATTGGCGATCGTTCTCGATGGGGAAGTTTTGTCTGCTCCTAATATCAAAGAGCCTATTCTCAGCGGTAATGCCGAGATCACAGGAATGTTCACTTTTGACGAAGCAAACCTGCTAGCGCTATCGCTAAGGTCTGGTGCCTTGCCTGCACCCATGCAGATCGAAGAAGAACGAACAGTAGGGCCTCTTCTTGGTAAAGACTCCATTGACGCCGGCCTAAAGGCGACTATTTTCGGTCTTCTGGCTGTAGTTATTTTTATGGTCATTTATTATTTTGCGTCAGGATTGGTTGCTGATCTCGCGCTGGTCTGCAATCTTTTTATCATCACTGGGATCATGGGTTTCTTAAATGTCATGCTGCCGGATTTTCAAGCGACCTTAACCTTGCCAGGCATCGCCGGTATCATCTTGACCCTTGGCATGGCGGTTGACGCCAATGTTTTGATCAACGAGCGTATCCGTGAAGAGATGGCAAACGGCCGTCCGCTACAGGCCGCAGTTACTAACGGTTTCAATAAAGCCTTTACGGCCATTTTTGATTCCAATCTAACATCTTTGATCGCCGCGTTTATGCTGTTCCAATTTGGGTCAGGTCCTATCAAAGGCTTCGCGATCACCCTGGCGATAGGGCTTTTATCAAGCATGTTCACAGCGCTTTTTATCTCAAGAGCAATACTTGAATTTTTGGTGCAGAAACGCTGGCTTAAGTCATTCAAAAGTCTCTCATTGCTGAACAACACAAAATTTGACTTTATTGCTATCCGCCACTTTTGTTACGCGATCTCCCTTGTTATCATTATCGTCGGTATGTATTCATTCTTGTCCAAAAAAGACGCCGCGTATGGCATCGATTTCTCCGGCGGGCAGATCCAAGAATATCAGTTCGAGAAGCCAGTATACGCCAACGAACTAAGAGCAGCCCTGGCCGAGAACGGCGTAACGAACTTTGTCATCCAACAGTTTGAAAAAGACCCAACAACGGTCATTGTCCGCTCCAACGATGATAGCTATGACAAAACCATTGAGACATTCCAAACAAAGTTTTCTGATAATCCTTTTCAGATCTTACGCGTTGAGAAAGTAGGACCTGTCGTCGGTCACGCCTTACGTAAAAAAGCCTTACTGGCGATCCTTTTCGCTCTCGCCGGCATCTTGATCTACGTCGGGTTCCGGTTCAAGCATTTTGATTTTGCCACCGCAGGGGTCGTTGCGCTGTTGCACGATGTCGTTGTTACGATCGGGATCTTAATGCTCATGAACCGGCAGATCGACCTTCTGGTCGTCACGGCGCTTCTTACCATCGCAGGTTATTCGATCAACGACACGATCGTTATTTACGACCGGGTTCGAGAAAATCTGCACAAGCTGAAAAAAACAACGCTCCGTGAAACCCTGAACCTCAGCGTTAATGAAACCTTAAGTCGAACGATCATCACGTCATTGACCTCGCTGATCGTGGTCGTTATTCTTTTCTTTTTCGGCGGGGAAGTCTTGAATACATTCGCCTTAAGTCTGATCATTGGCTTTATTGCAGGTATTTATTCCACGATCTTTATCGCAACACCTTTGGTGCTTGCTTTACAGAAAAAAACTGGTCGAAAATAATATACCTTCATGTTTCAGTCGCTGAAACTCTTTGTTGCGCAGATCGTATCTTTAGACGTTGTTCTCGCTGAATTAACACGCTTTGGATACAAATACGCTAAGGCCGTGCAGTCTGAGGGCGACCTTAGCCATCGCGGCAGCATTATCGATGTTTTTCCTTCCAATTTTGACGCACCCATCCGCATCGATGTCAACAACGACACGATAGAATCGATCACAACCTTTGACCTTGCCTCAGGGAAGATTCTCTGGCAGCATCAGATTGTCATCATCCTGCCCTACAAAAAGACAAAAACCGAGATCTTCAAATCGGAAACACCGCTTAACACTTTTGTTGATATTCAGCAAGGGGATTATGTCGTTCACAATCATTATGGGATCGGAAAATTCTTAGGCATTGAGCAGACCCCTTTCAGCCAGCAAGAGCAAGAACATCTTGTTGTCGAATATGCGCAGGGTGACAAGCTCTATGTTCCCAAGAAAGACATCCACCTTGTCCAGAAATATGTAGGCTTTCACAAAAAGCCTCCCCGCATCTATAAGCTAGGATCCAGCGAATGGAAAAAAATCCGATCACGCATTCAAAAACGTATCCAACGTTTTGCGGCAGAACTATTGCATATACAAGCCTTACGGGCCAGCCTTTCCGGATTCGCATTCCCAGCGCAGACACCTTGGCTAAAAGAATTTGAAAAAACCTTTCCATTCATTGAGACACCAGATCAGATCAAAGCCTGGCAAGAGGTCCAGCAGGATATGAGCTCGACGTCTCCAATGGACAGGCTTATCTGTGGGGATGTAGGCTACGGCAAGACCGAGATCGCCCTGCGAGCCAGCTTTAAAGCCGTGACAGCAAGCAAACAAGTCGCGATCCTTGTCCCAACAACCATCCTCGCTGAGCAACATTATTACAATTTTTCAAAGCGCACCAAAAACTTTCCAGTCCAAGTTGCGATGCTTAATCGCTTTCGGACAAAACGTGAACAAAAAGATATTATCGCGGGCCTTCAAGACGGAAAGGTCGATATCGTTATAGGAACGCACCGCTTACTATCCGCGGATGTGCATTTTAAAGACCTCGGTCTTGTGATCATTGACGAGGAACAGCGCTTCGGGGTCAAAGCCAAGGAGCGGCTCAAACACTTCCGTCTTTTAGTGGACGTCCTGACGTTGAGCGCAACGCCGATCCCGCGAACACTCTACATGGCGCTCACCGGAGCTAAAGACATGTCCGCGATCAACACGCCACCGCAAAATCGTGTCCCTATTTCAACGCATGTTGTGGAATTCGACGAAGAGCTTGTCAAAGACGCGATCGAAAAAGAACTCAGGCGAAAGGGCCAGATCTTTTTTCTTCACAATCGGGTTGAAGATATCGAAAAAGTTGGTAATATGATAAAAAGGCTGGTTCCTCGCGCCAGGGTTTGCGTAGCGCACGGCCAAATGCCAGGCCGCTTATTGGAAAGTATTATGCTGCAATTCTTGAAAGGCGAGATCGATGTTCTCGCGTGCACAACGATCATTGAGTCTGGCATTGATATTCCTAACGCGAACACGCTCATTGTCAATAACGCGGACCATTTTGGGCTTTCGGACCTGCACCAGCTGCGTGGCAGGGTAGGCCGATTCGAAAAGAAAGCCTACGCGTATTTTCTAACACCACCACGCCACGAGATCTCTTCGGTCGCTCGCTCCCGGCTGGACGCGGTCCAGAAATTCAGCGGGCTTGGTTCAGGATTCAACATCGCCTTTGAAGACCTGCAGATCCGAGGAGCTGGTAATCTTTTAGGGGAGCAGCAGCATGGCTATATCGCCTCGATCGGATTTGACCTTTATTGCCGCCTTCTAAAAGAAGCTGTTGAACATTTAAAACAAGGGATACCGCCACATGAAAACTAATCACCGTATTTTTCTTTTGATCCTCACGCTTATATGGCTCATTGCACCATCGGCACAGACATACGGAGCGATCAACGATGGGATCATCGCTATCGTCAACGATGATATCATTACGCTCAAAGACCTGCATGAATTCTTATCAATGATCTACATGAGCGTTACCTCAACGATCCAAGATCCTCAGGAGATCAAGAGGATCATGGACGATTATCAAGCAAACGGACTTGAACGATTGATCGATGAAAAGCTAAAAGTTGATTATGCCGAGAAAATAGAGCTTAAGATTCGTCCGGAAGCGGTTGAAAAACGATTAAAAGAGATCCGCAAGAATTACGCGTCCGAAAAAGAATTCCAAGATGAGCTTATCGCCCAAGGCATGACCTTAAATGATCTGCGGCAAAAACTCCTCGATCAATTCAAAGGGTATTATGCCGAGAATCTCGAGATCAAAGAAAAGATCGTCGTGCGTCCCCAGCAGGTGACTGACTACTATGAAAATAACCGCGAACAATTCCTGGCCCCAGAGCAGATCTCCTTGAATTCCGCTTTTTTTGCCTATGGAAACGATCAACGTACCGCGCAACAAAACGCGCGCGCGGCTTATGAGATCCTTAAAGACCCTCAAAAGCTTTCAGAGCATCCCCAAGGGTTCAGTGAAATTGCTCAAAAATTCTCCGGCACCTTCGCGCAAAATACTTTCAAAAGAGGCCAGGCCCTTCCAGAGATCGAAAAAGCTGTTTTCTCATTGAACATCAACGATCTATCGCCCTTGGTCGCTTTAGACAATGGCATCTACATCTTCCAAGTGACGGGAAAAACCCCGCCAACACAATCAAGCCTGCCAGAGGTTAAGGACAAGATCTACAATTTCCTCTTCCAGAAAGAATATAACGCACGCCGCGAGCAATGGTTAAAGAAATTACGCGCAGAAGCCTTTATTGAAATCAAAAATTAACGTTATGGCGCATTCTCGACCAATGATCGGTATTACCATGGGGGACCCCGCAGGGATCGGCCCTGAGATCACCGCTAAAGCTCTCGCGCAGACTTCGCTTTATGCGCCAGCTGATTTTTTGATCATCGGCGACTATCGTCTTTTTCGCCGCTACCAAAAGAAAATGCCGCCTCACACAAAGTTCCTTGACATAAAAAATGTCTCGGCGCACCATGCGCCTATTGGAAAAATAGACCGCGCATGCGGAAAAGCTGCTATGGAATATCTGGACGTGGCCATCGGGCTTCTGAAGGCAAAAAAGCTATCCGCGATCGTTACAGCTCCGCTTTGTAAGGAAGCCGTACAACTTAGCAACCCTTCATTTAAAGGCCACACAGAATACCTGGCGCAAGCCTTCCAAATAAAAAACTTTGACATGATGTTCGTTCTTGACGACCTGAAGGTTGTCATCACAACCAGGCACATCCCTTTAAAAGATGTCGCTAGTACGCTCTCCCGGAAGCTCGTTCGCAAGACCATCGCGCTGACCGCAAGATCCTTGCAAGAATATTTTCGGATCGTGGATCCGAAGATCGCCGTCTGCGGCCTTAATCCCCATGCAGGGGAAGGAGGGCATATCGGTCAAGAAGAGGTATGCGTTATTGCTCCTGTGATCAAAAAAATGAGAGCCCGCTTTCCAGGGCTCCAGGGTCCTTTTGCGGCTGACACGCTTTTTTATAAAGAAAACGCCAATCGCTACGACGCGATCATTGCTATGTATCATGACCAAGGCCTTGCCCCTATTAAAACATCTAATTTCTACAAACTCGTCAACTTTACGATCGGACTTCCAATTATCCGCACGTCGCCAGCACATGGCACTGCCTTTGACATTGCAGGGAAGAACAAAGCTGATCCCTCCTCAATGTGCGCATCAATCGACCTGGCCATTCGTTTATCGTGATGAGATCTTCCAAGCCTTTACCTATAACCCCTCGAAAAAATTTAGGTCAGAACTTTTTGCAGGATAAGAACATAATCCGTAAGATCATTGACGCCTGCTGTCTGAAGCCATCAGATCATGTCCTGGAGATCGGTCCCGGCTTAGGCGCGCTCACAGAGCAGATCGCTTCTAAGGTTCAATCTTTGCAGGCGATCGAGAAGGATAAGCGTCTGGCCGATCAACTCCGGCAAGATCCTTGCCTTAGATCGGCACTGATCATCAATGAAGATATTCTTGATTTTTGTTTTCCATCGTCGATCCCGAGGGTAAAGATCATTGGAAATTTACCCTACAACATCTCATCACCAATTATTGAAAAATTCATCGAGAATCGCGCGCATATCCATGAAGCTTTTGTCATGGTCCAAAAAGAATTCGGCATGCGCTTGGTCGCCACGGCAGAAGAAGAGGATTACAGCGCGTTAAGCTGCGCCGTTCAATACTATGCCAAGCCAGAGATCCTGTTCAAGATAAAGAATACAGCCTTCATTCCAGCACCAAAAGTTGAATCCGTTTTCCTTAAAATATCGTTCAGGCCAAATATTCATCCTTACGCTAAAGACGAAACGCTATTTCGCCATATTATTCGGATAGCCTTTCAACAGCGGCGAAAAAAACTGATCAACGCGCTGGGGGCTCTGGCGCCAAAACCTGATCTTGAGATGATCCTTAAAAAAGCTGGAATCGATCGATCACAACGCGCTGAGAACTTGTCGACCGCTGATTATGTTGCCTTAAGCAATGTCGCTGGAGAAGAATTGAAGGATATTAAGAGGCTGTAAAGGGGTGATCAGACCCCGTCAAACCACTTTTGCTGGAACTGCTGGGGATGGGATTCAAACGCGCAATTAAATATCATGTCCTGAATTCTTTCGCTGATCTCTTCAAAGCGTACGCCGACTAAAAAATCCTTATCGCCATCTTTTTGCCATAAGGAGCGGCCTCCAACCTGAATAGAAACACCATCAGCAAGTTCAATGGTCATAGAAAGCTTTTGATTAGGCTTGATCCGCTCATAGGTCCTCATGCAAAGGCCTGTATTACTGATATCGCGGCTGATGCATTCATGAAAATTAACACCATTCTCATGCTTGTAGGTAACCTTGTTCGCTACTTCCCATCGCGGAAAATATCGTGAATCATCATGAGGATCATTGTTGGGGGCCATGGAGTTTCTTTCTTTTTATAAGTTCAATAAAAAAAGCCACTTACCCAATCTCTTGGGTCCGTGGCTAAATTAAATATATCACATCAGCACATGCTTGACAAGATACAGAATGAAAATTTTTAAACAATTTCTCGTTTGTCTTTCTTGACATACCTCGAGGAAGATGATACAACTAAGGACATCTTCAGAAATTTTAAAAGGATATCTTCATGGAAAAAAAGATCTACTATCATGATACGGACGCTGGCGGAGTTGTGTATTATGGGCGGTACTTGAACTATTTAGAAGAAGCACGCACAGAATTCTTGGAGCAAAGGGGATTAAGCGTAACAGAATTCCAGAAAAAAGGCAATCTATACGCTGTCCGCCAATGCACCATTGTTTATCGAAGTCCGGCGCGATATGGCGAGATCCTGTCGTGCACCGCGGAACTTAAGAAAATGACCGCGGCACAGCTTATGTTCGAGCAAAAGATAATCGAAAAAGCGACCGGTCGTCTTGTTGTTGAGGCAGAGGTCAACCTTGTTTGTCTTACTCTAGATTTTAAACCATCCGTGCTTCCGGAAGATATTCGCACAAAGCTAAGCACCGCAATCAGTTAAAGCATCTCAAACCGTCCTCATTTTACCTTGTCAACAATACAATTTGATGATAATATATGACCTTGTTATTTTATTTTAATTTATATATTAATATTAAATATGATCACGCGAAAAGACGTTCAATATATAGCTCACTTATCCCGCATTCACCTTCAAGAAAGTGAAGTCGAAAAGCTTACCAAAGACCTTGAAGGCATCCTAGGATATATCGAAAAATTAAACAAGCTCGATGTTTCCGCCGTTAAACCAACAAGTCACGTCCTGCCTATTGAAAATGTTTTCCGCCAAGACATCGAAAAGCCTTCGCTTGATCCTAAAGATATCATGAAGTTTTCCATTGATAATGATGGCAAGGGTTCATTTAAAGTGCCACAGGTGATCGAATGAATCTCAATGAGCTAACAGCCCATGAAATATTGCAAGGATTTCAAGCCAAAACAATAACGCCTGATGCCGTCTACCGCTGTTTGCAGGAGGCGATCCAAAGCAAAGACAAAAAGATCCATGCCTATGCCCACACCGCCGATCCTGCCATTGCGCCTAAAACCCTGGATGGAAAATATCCTATTCCCATCGCTATCAAGGATAATATCTGTATCAAAGATTATCTTACGACATGTTCGTCACGCGTCCTTGAAGGTTTTCGCCCTCCATATGATGCCACGGTCGTCACCAAATTAAAGAATGCCGGATTGATCATCTTAGGGCACGCGAATATGGATGAATTTGCTTTTGGATCTTCCACGGAAAGTTCTTATTGCGGGGTCACTCGTAATCCATGGAACCTTGACTGCGTTCCTGGAGGATCCAGCGGCGGCTCTGCGGCCGCAGTAGCTGCTCATGAAGCGATCTGGGCTTTAGGGTCTGACACAGGAGGATCCATTCGCCAACCCGCAAGTTTTTGCGGGGTTGTTGGCCTTAAGCCAACTTATGGCCGTGTTTCACGTTATGGACTTATTGCCTTTGCTTCCAGTCTTGACCAAATCGGACCGATCACGAAAGATGTGGCAGATTGCGCTCTGCTTTTAAACCTGATCGCTGGACATGATGAAAAAGATTCAACGTCGGCCAACCTTCCTGTCCCTGATTTTACACGCGCGCTCACAAAGGACGTAAAGAACATCAAAATCGGCATTCCCAAAGAATATTTTATCGACGGAATGGATGCGGAAGTAAAAGACAGCGTGTTGGCCGCCATTGAGCATCTAAAAGGCCAGGGCGCGCAATTCATTGATATCTCTTTGCCGCACACAGAATACGCGGTTGCGACGTACTACATTCTGGCGACAGCAGAGGCAAGTTCTAACTTGGCTAGATATGATGGCGTCCAATATGGACTGCGCTGTCAACCGCAACAGCAACGACGCACGCCGATCATTGATATGTACGAAGAAACTCGTGATCAGGGCTTTGGCACTGAAGCGAAACGACGCATCATGCTTGGCACCTACGCACTCTCATCAGGATATTATGATGCCTACTACCTGAAAGCGCAAAAAGTCCGCACGCTCATCAAGAAAGACTTTGATGAAGCCTTCAGATCCTGCGATGCCATCATAACGCCCACAGCGCCGACAACTGCGTTTAAGATCGGGGAGAAAACTTCTGATCCGCTGTCCATGTACCTTTCAGATATTTACACGATCTCCGTTAATTTAGCAGGGATCCCGGCGCTATCTATTCCTTGCGGATTCTCAAAAAGCGGCCTTCCGATCG
>CAZAOD010000002.1:53258-56231 GCA_964486675.1 uncultured Planctomycetales bacterium
GATGAGGAAATGTTGTTCCGCATCGCGCACACCTATGAACAGGGGACAGAATGGCATAGACGAAAGGCGGCACTATGAAAACGTACGAAACCGTCATAGGCCTCGAGGTTCACTTACAGCTTGACACGCGAACAAAGATCTTCTGCAGCTGCGCGACGCACTTTGGCAAAGATGCCAATAGCCAAACATGCCCGGTATGTTTAGGCCTTCCAGGATCATTGCCGGTCTTGAATCAGAAAGTTTTAGAGTACGGCATGAAAATAGGTCTTGCGCTTAATTGCGCGATCAATACGTTCGTTAAGTTTGACAGGAAAAATTATTACTATCCTGACCTACCCAAGGCATATCAGATCTCTCAATTCGACTTTCCGATCGCCAAAAAAGGATCTCTAACGATCACAACAGGCGAGCAAACAAAAAAAATTGGCATTACGCGCGCGCACATGGAAGAAGACGCGGGAAAACTGATCCACAGCCCAGAAATAAAATGCAGTCTTGTTGATTACAATCGAACCGGCATTCCACTGGTAGAGATCGTCAGCGAGCCTGATATGCGATCTTCGCAGGAGGCCTATGATTATCTGACAAGCCTTAAACTCTTAATGGAATACTTAGATGTTTCGGACTGCGACATGGAAAAAGGAAGTTTGCGCTGCGACGCAAACGTCTCTATTCGCGAAGTCGGCAGTCAAAAATTCGGAACAAAAACCGAATTAAAGAACCTCAACTCCTTTAAGGCGGTCAAGGCCGCTATTGACTATGAGGTCGCGCGTCAGATCAAAATGGTCGAAGCGGGAGAGCGTATTGCTCAAGAAACCCGCTTGTGGAACGATGAAAAACAAATGACATTCTCGATGCGCAGCAAAGAAGAAGCGCATGACTACCGCTACTTTCCAGAGCCTGATCTAGTGCCGTTTACTATCACAGAAAGCGATATCGAAAAGGTGCGCAAAACATTGCCAGAATTTCCGCTTGAGAAACTGGATCGGTTTATCCGTCAATATCAGCTATCTGCCTACGATGCCAACATTTTAGTACAGGATAAGCAGACGGCAAAATTCTTTGAAGATTGCGTTGCGCAATGGAACGCCCCCAAGAAAATCTGCAATTGGATCATAAGCGTTCTTAAACAAGAATTGAATAAGCGCAAAATAAATATATCAAAAATGTGCCTTACCAGTGGCTATTTTGTCGATCTGATCAAAAACGTGGATGAAGGTGTCGTTAGCAATCTGATCGGCAAAGAGATCCTTACGATCATGCTTGACACAGGAAAAACATGCATGTCGATCATCGAAGAAAAGGGATTACGACAGGTATCAGATGACGGCGCTCTGGGCGCGATCATCGATACGGTCTTAGCAGAAAATGCCTCTATCGTTGAGCAGATCAAAGGCGGTAAAGAAAGCGCCATCGGTTTTCTTGTTGGACAGGCTATGAAAAAGACTCAAGGAAAAGCAAATCCTAAAAAAATAGGTGAATTGATCAAGGGGAGGTTCCAAAATGGTTAATCGTTTAAAACAATTTACACTCATCATCCTTTGCGCTGCTGTTATTCTGGCCTCTGCGACGTTCGCGATCGGTGAAATCGACAAAAAAGAAGAGATCGGAAAAAATGACCTCTATTCCCAGATCGAGCTTTTTAGCTATGCCCTAACAACGGTTCAGGCTGCTTACGTTGAAGAGCCGACCCCTAAAGACCTGATCTATGGATCGCTTAAAGGGATGTTAAGTTCACTGGATCCCCACAGTCAATTTCTGACACCGGAAGATTTTATCGATCTTAAAACCGAAACAGAAGGCAAGTTTGGAGGGCTTGGCATTGAGATCTCCATCAAGGATAATCTTCTGACGGTCGTTACACCTTTAGAAGACACTCCAGCCTGGCGTGCGGGCATCAAATCATTAGACAAGATCGTAAAGATCGATGACGAATCGACCAAAGACATCACGCTAAGCGAAGCTGTTAAAAAGCTGCGAGGCAAGCCTGGGACGACCGTTAAGATCACTATTTTCCGTGAAAGCGAAGGGAAGATCCTAGACCTAACGATCACCCGCGAGATCATCCACATTCACGATGTTAAAGACGTTATGATTTTAAAGGACAGCATTGGCTATGTCCGCTTGACAGAGTTCCGAGAAGATTCGTACAAAGAATTTCATAAAGCGCTGGAGCAGCTCAAGCAAAAGGGAGCGGACAGCCTTATCCTTGACTTACGCAATAACCCCGGAGGATTGCTAAATATCGCGATCGAGATCACGCAAGAATTTCTACCTGAAGGGCAGGTCATCGTTTCAACAAAATCCCGCAACCCTTCACAAAATAGTGTCGCGAAATCCGCTAATCGCAGCGGTATGTTCCTGCAATGGCCCATGGCGGTACTGATCAACGAAGGGAGTGCTTCCGGAAGCGAGATCTTGGCCGGCGCACTGAAGGACAATAAACGCGCGGTCATTATCGGCGCAAAATCTTTTGGCAAAGGATCTGTCCAGTCCGTGATCCCTTTGCCAGACGGTACCGGACTAAAATTAACGACCAGTAAATACTACACGCCAGCTGATATCTCCATTCATGGCATCGGTATTGAGCCAGATATTGCTGTTGAGCCTTCCGCAAGCGAACTGGCTGAAGAAAAGCGAGAAGCTGAAAAAACACAAAAAAAAGCAGAAGAGATCTTTAATAATGTTCAAAATGGTACAGCCCCATCCGAGGAATCAAACAAATTAGAAGAAACAAAAAAACGTCTTCTCGATGACAATCAGGTCCAGGCCGCAATCAACGTGATCAAGGGGATCAAGATCTTCAAAAAGTAATAATTCGTATGCGTAACAAAAGCCTGGACCAACGACATCTTCAAACGGCGTGCATCACGATGGCTGCGGCGATCGCCGTGATCGCGATGATCGTTCTCACAAAAACAGCCTACCAGCGATCTGTCAGGACCAAAACAGTCAGACCAGCTACAGGATACA
>CAZAOD010000002.1:56241-63326 GCA_964486675.1 uncultured Planctomycetales bacterium
CACAATCATCATTGATGATTGGGGCTACAGCGCAAACGTTCTTTCATTTCTAAAAACGATCAAGATCCCTTTTGCTGCCGCGGTTCTTCCCAAGCTTCCATACAGTAAGATCTCAGCTCAGATTGGCGCAAAAAACGGCAAAGAGATCATGCTTCATCTACCTCTTGAGCCGCACAAAACCCTAGATCATTATCCCAAGGATTATCTTCTTATGACGTCAATGAGCGACCAAAAAATACGCACATTAATCGACGAAAATCTGGCGTCAGTCCCAACAGCAACAGGCGTCAATAATCATATGGGTTCCAAAGCCACAGAGACAAAACGCTTCATGGAAACGATCTTGCGTTATTTAAAAACAAAGAATCTTTTTTTCGTGGATAGCTACGTGACCGAGCGGTCCGTTTGCGCTGCGCTCGCAAAAAAAACATCACTGCCATTTGCAAAGCGAGACGTCTTTCTGGATAATGTCATGAATCGTTCCGCAATTGAGCGTCAATTCAGCCAACTCGCGTCCTTGGCGCAAGCGCAAGGGTACGCCATCGGCATCGGCCACGCGCGCACCCTCACGCTGCAGATATTAAAAGAACAGAGCAAGATCCTAACTGAGAAAGGTTTTCATTTCTTGACCGTAAAAGAAATGATCAGTCATCAACAAGCATTATCGAACCCTGATCGACCATGATCATCTTAGGCATTGAAACTTCCTGTGATGAGACTGCGGCTTCTGTCGTCGCAAACGGCCAGGACATCCTTTCCTGTGTCGTTTCCTCGAGCCTAGCCCACCATAAAAAATATGGCGGCATTATCCCGGAGATCGCTTCACGCAAACAATTAGAATCCATTCACACGGTTGTCGATGAAGCCCTTAAGACAGCGCGTAAAACGATCTCTCAGCTGGATGGTATCGCTGTTACAGCTAATCCAGGGTTGATCGGATCACTTTTGGTAGGGATCTCCTTCGCTCAAGGACTCGCGTATAGCCGAAGCATTCCTCTTGTAAAGGTCGATCATATCATGGCCCATATGTACGCCAATTTTCTGACTTTTCAGAAAACATCCGGACGTCCGCAAAAACCTGAACTTCCGGCAGTCGGACTGATCGTGTCCGGGGGCCACACGAATCTCTTCTTCATCAGAAATTTCCACTCCATTGAACTGATCGGACAAACCCGCGATGACGCTGCAGGGGAAACTTTCGACAAGGTGTCCCGCATTCTAGGGCTTGGTTATCCCGGAGGGCCTGCTATTGACCGCCTAGCACAGCAAGGCAGGAACACAGAATTTAATTTTTCCTGCGCGCAACTTCCCGGTAGCTATGATTTTAGCTTTAGCGGGATCAAAACTGCTATCTACTATCTGGCGCATGATCATAAAAAAGATCACCGCAAACTCCCAATCCAAAAGATCGCCTATAGCTTCCAAAAAAGCGTCGTTGATGTCCTTGTCAAAAAAACGATCGATGCCTGTCAACGAAAAAAAGTAAAAACAATTCTTGTTGGCGGCGGTGTCGCCGCGAACTCAGCGCTCCGCCAGCGTCTTTTACAGGCTGGCCAAGAACACAACATCACGGTTTTTTTTCCTGATCTTTGTTTGTGCATGGACAATGCCGCAATGATCGCTGGATTAGGGTTCCATTTCATTCAACAAAAAAAACAAAAATAAAAGGAGAAATCCCATGCCGCAAATATTCTTAGAAACGCTCGATATTATCGTTAAGATCGTTTTAGCGGTCATCCTTTCGGGTGTTATAGGAGCTGAGCGCTTTTTACGACATAAAGGAGCAGGTCTTCGCACGCATATCCTGATCGGTGTAGGATCTACGCTACTCGTGTTGACTTCATATTATGTTTCTGATATACATAGTTATGCTCATCAAGCCGATCCAACACGCATCATTGCCGCTATTGTAACAGGTGTTGGATTCTTATGCGCGGGAACGATCATCCGCAGTGGCGATAATGTCGTAAGCGGCTTGACGACATCCGCCAGTATGTGGGTTGTTTCCTGTATTGGTATGGCCGTGGGTGCAGGATACTATACGGCGGCATTCATTGCGACCTTTATCGTCTTCTGGGTTTTATACGGATTACGTTCGATCGAAAAAAAACTTGAAAAGATCTTTTCTGATCAGGCCGAGAAATAAACACGGCAAGGAGGCAGACAATGGCGTTACGCGACCGACGAGGCAAAAACGAACAAGAACAGAAGCTCATTGAGATCAACGCGGAAATGAAAGGGACCCTTTCTTTCAGCGATCCGGTCAATCTGCGCATCAACGGACTTTTCGTTGGATCACTGGAAACAAAAGGGACACTGACCGTTGGAGAAACTGCTCGCGTTGAGGCCAAGATCACCGGCGAGAATGTTATTGTCGCAGGAAAGATCTTAGGGGATGTTCTTGCTTCAAAAATGCTCGTCTTAATGCCGTCCGCGGAGCTCATTGGCAACATTTCAACGCCCAAGCTGAACATCGTAGAAGGGGCTATTTTTGAAGGTCAATGCCGCATGCTCAATGAACAGCTCTCTCTGGAGGAAGCGGCAAGATATCTCGAGCTTGATATTTCATCAGTCGTAGAAATGGCCAACACAGGCACACTTCCTGGGGTTAAGATCGATGATATATGGAGGTTTGACCGGGCAAAAATTGATCACTGGATAACACTAGAAAAAGCTAAAGGATAAAGCGATTTTTCGCTAACACTATGTCTGACCAATTCATTTCTGTGCGGGAAGCCGCGCAAATCCTAAAAGTATCAGAGAAAAAGATCATGGAGCTTGTCGAGCAAGGCAAGCTTCAATCGTATCGTATCGCAGGGCAATTCATTCGTTTTAAACGCAATGACCTTATGGGCATCAGGAATGCGGGAACCGTCGCGGCTGAAAATACCCAATTTGAATACACTCCCAACGAGCGCATCAAAGATTTTTTTTACTTCAACGACTTTTACATTATCTCAGCTGGCATTGTGGTCTTGTTTCTCTATATCATTTTTTATCATTTATAAACACAGATAAAAAAACTTGCCATCACTAACAGAATACCGTACAATGCAAAACTTACGGCGGCGTAGCTCAGCCTGATAGAGCACTCGGCTCATACCCGATTGGTCAGTGGTTTAAATCCACTCGCCGCCACCATAAAACTATGAACTCTTCACGCGCATCTTTTCTTTTCTCTGCTATTATCAGCTTAGCTTTGTGCGCTTCTTGCGCGAGCGCCCAAGACGCTAAAAAAACATTTTACGACAAAAACATCAATGAAGATCTATCTTTATGGCGTCTGCAACAAAAAAAACTGACATCTGATCAGAAAAAAGAACTTGATAAGCATATCGAAAGACTCAGCGAAGCAAGACTCAAAGAAGAAAAAGCCCGAGAAGAAGTAAAAAAAACTGAAGAAAGGCTAAACGAATTTCTTGAAGATAAAGATGAAAAAATCGATCAGGAAAAGAACAAACTTCAAGAGCGCATTGAACGCGCCAAGCGTAAGGTCAAGCACGCGCAAGAAAACCTTGACCAGGAAAAAAAGAAATTAGAAGAACTGCAAAACCGCTTTGATGATGAGCTTGATAAAGCAAAAACGAATGTGCAAAGCCAACAACAACGTTTAGACGATCTAGTCTCTCGCTCTGAAGAGCGCTTAAAAAAAGCGAAAGAAAACAAACAAAAGATCTTACAGCAAATCGAAGATTTCGAAAAAGCTATCCGTTAGACTAAAAAACCATTACTGATGCGAAAAAAAACACTTTTTACTTTCATCACATTTTTTTTCATCCTTAAAGCGGCAAGTCCTTGTGCGTACGCCCAAAACCGAACCCTTATGACGGATCCTGACCGCAAGGAGCAGGCCCGCGTTGAATCGCTTGCTGATTCTGCGACGCTCCGCCTTGTCGATGGGCGAAAGATCCGCATGATCGGCGTGGTCCCTATTGAGCGTCCAAGAACAAAAGAAGTCCCTCGCAATGAATATAATATTATTATCGAAAAAGAAGACCCTGTTATTCCATTCGAAGAGACTGTTTATGATACACTGCGCGAGATGCTGATCGGTCAAGACATCCTCCTGGAGTTTGACGCCCTATATCGCGATCAGCAAGGACACGTCCTTGGTTATGTTTTCCTAAAAGACGGGACCTTTGTCAACGCGGAGATCATCCGGCAGGGTTTCTCTCATCTCACCATCACACCACCTAACACAAAGTATAAAAATGAGCTTCGTGCCGCTTACCTGGAAGCAAAAAAAGAAAAACGCGGCCTCCAGGGAAATTAGCCCATGCTGCAAGATTGGCTTGCCCTGATAACTATCATCCTTTTATTGACCCTCATCGCGATCTTTGGTCGGCGATGGTTTAATGAATTCAAATGATCCATGAACTTTCTTGAGAAAATCAGCCGCTTTTGCGCAGCGCAAAAACTCTTTTCTGAGGGAAACAAGATCGTTATAGGCGTTTCCGGTGGGCCAGATTCTATGGCGCTTCTATACGCCCTAAACGAATTTCAGGTATCTTTCGGGATTAAGATCATTGTTGCCCATCTTAATCATGGATTAAGACGGCGTGCCGCCCATGAACAAGAATATGTACGGCAAACCGCCAAAAAGCTTAATCTACCTTTCTTCACAAAAACGATCAAGATCTCAAACACCAAAAGATCCATTGAGGAAAAGGCCAGAGAAGAACGATTAAAATTTTTATGCGCGACCGCGCGCCGGACAAGATCTCAGGCCATCGCCCTTGGCCATCATCAAGACGATCTTGCTGAAACCGTCCTGATGCGACTCTTGCGAGGAGCGGGGATCGATGGGGCTCGCGGTATTTTGCCTTCTAGAATTCTTTATGGACAAAAAGTGATCCGTCCCTTTTTGATCTCAACTCGAAAGGAGATCAACGCATTCTTAAAGTCAAAGAATATCCGATCGTTCCAAGACGCATCAAACAAGAACAAGAAATTCCTACGCAACAAGATCCGCCTACATCTTCTTCCACTGATCAAAAATGAATACAATCCGCAGATCGTGAATACGCTGGCGAACTTCTCACAGCATCTCAATTGCATGTATGATTATATCCACCAAGAAGGCCTGCATGCCCTTGAAAATGCCTCCTTGGCACGAGGCCGCAAAACAACACGCATCACGATCGATCTTCGATCGCTCAAAAGCTTCCATCACGCTCTTTTATCAGAGATCATTCGCCTAACTTTAGAAAAACTTCTTGGACATACACGCAAATTCACGACAGTACATATTGATGAGGTGATCGACCTGATCGAGCACCGTCCGCCGCGGTCGATCGTCCATCTGCCCAACAACATGCGCGTGGTCAAAGAACGCCAACGCATCAGTTTTGAAAAAACTGCGATCAACAAGACCATTGATTAAAACAAAAAAAACGATATAATAAAACCTCACATTGAACCTTTAGAGATCTTATGGAAAACAACAATAAACAAGACTACAAAATAAAGAACAAGAAAGCCCTCAAACGTCCTCCGACACGCAAAGATCGATCTAACAGTTTTTGGCTTTGGATCGGACTTATCTTTCTGGCTATGATGCTGCTCAGCCAGACCAACATGAACAGCGGCATCGGAACATCCAAAGAATTTACCTACAGCGAATTCTATGTCCTGGTCAAAGATAGCCAGAAGGCAGAAACGATCCAGTCTCTGACCATGATCGACAATCAACTGGAGGGAACCCTGAAAGACGGCTCTCGCTTTCGCGTCACCATCCCCGCGGATGATAAGGCACTGCTCGATCTGATCCGTCAGAATGTAGCTAACTTTAAAGTTACAATCGCGAACACCTTCTGGTCAAGCCTCATATTCTCTATTGGACCAATATTGATCCTGATCACCTTTTTCTGGTTCCTATCAAACCGGGGAGCGCAGATGGGAAACCGCCTTTGGTCGTTTGGCAAGTCAAGAGCCCGCATGAACGACGACAAGAACCCAAAGATCACCTTTAATGATGTTGCCGGCGTTGACGAAGCAAAAGAAGAGCTTCAGGAGATCATTCAGTTCTTAAAAGACCCAAAAAAGTTTGAACGCCTTGGCGGAAAGATCCCAAAAGGCGTCCTCTTGATCGGACGGCCAGGAACCGGTAAAACACTCCTTGCCAAAGCGGTTGCCGGGGAGGCAGATGTTCCGTTCTTTTCTTTAAGCGGATCAGATTTTGTTGAAATGTTCGTTGGCGTGGGCGCCTCCCGCGTACGCGATCTTTTTGAACAGGCGCGCAAAGCGTCAAAAACATCCGGCAAAGGATGCATTATCTTTATTGATGAGATCGACGCGGTCGGTCGCCTTCGCTTTTCAGGCATCGGGGGAGGCCACGATGAGCGCGAACAGACATTAAATGCACTACTTGTGGAAATGGACGGATTTGACACGCATGGCGGACTAATCGTCATGGCAGCTACAAATCGACCAGACACGCTTGATCCGGCATTGCTTCGGCCAGGACGCTTTGATCGCCAAGTCGTCGTTCCTCTTCCCGATATTATTGGACGTGAAGAGATCCTCAAGGTTCATACGCGCAATATCAAGCTCGCACCAAATGTCGATCTAAAGCGCATCGCTCAACAAACGGTTTACTTTTCAGGAGCAGACCTTGCCAATGCCTGCAATGAAGCTGCTCTGCTGGCAGCGCGTCGCAACAAAGAGGCTGTAGAATACGAGGAAATGCAGGCAGCGATCGAACGCGTGACCATGGGCCCTGAAAAGAAAAGCCGGATCGTCTCCAAGCGCGAAAAAGAGATCACCGCATATCATGAAGCAGGGCACGCTATTTTATCACTGCTCGTAGAAGGGGCTGATCCTTTCACAAAAGTTTCGATCATCCCGCGCGGCATGGCCGGAGGATACACGATCACACCACCTCTGGAGGATAAACAAAATTGGAGCCGCAAAGAACTGCTCGCGAAGATCGTTGTCGCGTTAGGGGGAAGGGCCAGCGAAGAGATCTTTCTCAGTGATATTACGACCGGCGCGCAAAGTGATCTGGAGCAGGCAACCGGGATCGCCCGTGCCATGATCTGTGAGTTTGGCATGAGCGAAAAACTTGGAACGCTCACTCTCGGAAG
>CAZAOD010000002.1:63336-70865 GCA_964486675.1 uncultured Planctomycetales bacterium
GAGCCCACCATAACCAGCTCTTCCTCGGTCGCGATATGGTCGAACAAAGAAACTATAGCGAAGCGACCGCTAAGGCGATCGATGATGAGATCCGCTCTTTCATTGACAGTTCTTACCATCGCGCAAAAAAACTTTTGGATGAAAATCGCGGAAAGGTTGAAACCATCGTGTCAAAATTAAAGGAAAAAGAAATCCTTGATGTTGAGGAGGCCAAAATCCTTCTTGGCATGTCTACGACTGCTGAACAACAATCCGCAAGCCATACGAACCCGTCATTATAAATCTTTTTTTAGGGAAAGATCCTGGCTGCTTTCCGAAGATCGATCATATGACCTTTAACGGCGCCCGACGATGTTTCAAGCTTAGAACTCGCGACACAACTTTGTCTTT
Organism: uncultured Planctomycetales bacterium; assembly: GCA_964486675.1. GTDB lineage: Bacteria > Omnitrophota > Gorgyraeia > Zapsychrales > Aceulaceae > CALGLP01. Next base: position 63,727 of record CAZAOD010000002.1, read on the forward strand.
AGGCAAAAGAACCCTGCTTATGGGGATCGTGAACGTCACCCCGGATTCTTTTAGCCGTGACGGGATCTGGCGCAGGAAATCCAACGACCCTCATGCACATCTCGCGTACGCCTTGAAACTGATCCGACAAGGTGCTGATATTATTGACATCGGGGGAGAGTCAACGCGGCCAGGGGCTCAAACCGTTACCGCTGAGCAGGAACTAAAACGGGTGATCCCTCTCATCCGCCTTCTTGCAAAAAAAACAACAATCCCTATATCTATCGACACTTATAAACCATTGGTGGCACAGAAAGCGATCGACGCAGGGGCTTCCATTGTCAACATAATCCAGGGGACCTCCATCAACAAAAAAATGATAGATGTCCTTAAGAGAACAAACGCCGCACTCGTCCTTATGCATATGCGCAACACGCCTCGCACAATGCAAAAGCATATTCACTATGATGATCTTATCGCGGAAATTATTGATGAATTAAGAAAATCTGTGCGAAAATGCTTGGAAAGCGGAATTAATTCAGATAGAATAATTATCGACCCTGGAATCGGTTTCTGCAAAACGACACAGCATAATTTAATCATTCTCAAACATTTAAGAAAATTCTCGTCTTTGCATTTACCGGTACTGGTCGGAACCTCTCGTAAATCTTTTATTGGAAAGATCCTTGGACATACGGATCCACAAAAAAGAACGTGGGGGACGGCAGCAACGGTCAGCAGCGCAATTTTATCCGGAGCGCACATTGTCCGCGTCCATGATGTTGCTTCTATGCGTGACGTCGCGAGGGTCACGGACGCGATCATAAAACCTGAAAATTTTCGGAACTTATAATGACATCTCTACTGGCCCTTACCATGATCTTCGTAAAGCCGACCGCTGAGATCCTAATTTTATGGTTCGTTTTCTACCAGGTCCTTGTTTTTTTTGAAGGCACGAGGGCTTTTCAAGTTCTCAAAGGTCTCATTTATCTGCTCGCGGGATTCTTGATCTTTCAGCTTCTGGGGTTGGAAACGATCAACTGGCTATTGCGTAACCTCTTGGGGATGTCCATCTTAGGGTTCCTCATTCTTTTTCAACAAGAGATCCGTCATGGGTTAGCCCGCTTAGGCCAACAACATCTCTTCAGCGCGAGCCTCGAGGAATCTGAGGTTGTTGCCATGCTCGATGAAATGTCCGCTTCTGTTTACAAGCTCGCGCAGCGCAAGATCGGCTGCCTGATCGCTCTCGAGCGAGAAACAAAATTAAAAACGTACATCGACAGCGGCGTGGCCATAGATGGGAAGGTCTCCTCAGAACTGATTCAAAGCATTTTTGTGACAACATCACCGCTGCACGATGGAGGCATCATCATACGTAACGACCGCATCTTGGCAGCAGCATGTCTTTTTCCATTATCCGAAAACATCAATCTCAGCAAGATCATCGGCACACGTCATCGGGCAGCCTTAGGCTTGACCGAACAGACCGATGCGATCGTGGTTATGGTCTCTGAAGAAACAGGGAACATTTCGATCGCAACCGAGGGACGATTTATCCCTGTTGTCAATAAAGAGCGCTTCCTTGCGACTCTTAAAAACTTTTTGATAAGGCAGAAATAAATGATACGCGGATGGTTCACGCATAACCTCATGCTAAAGATTATCGCCTTAGGGCTTGCGATCATAACCTGGCTCTATGTGCAAGAGATCCTGCTGGCATACTACCCATAAAACATGCTCTATGCCAAAACTTGGTGTCAATATTGACCATGTCGCAACGTTGCGTCAAGCCCGTCGAGATATATATCCAAGCCCCATCGAAGCGGCCATTGCCTGTGAAAAAGCTGGGGCGCACAGCATTGTCGCCCATTTACGTGAAGACAGGCGTCACATCAATGATGAGGACGTCATCGCGCTAAAAAAAGCCGTACGCACACGCTTCAACCTGGAAATGTCGATCCACCCCGAGATCGTTAGGATCGCATGCCGTATCAGGCCCGATCAAGTGACGCTGGTTCCAGAAAAACGGCAAGAAATCACAACTGAAGGCGGACTCGATATCATTAAAAATTTTACCACGATCAAAAAAGCAATTGCGACATTATCCACTCACGGTATTTCTGTGAGCCTTTTTATCGCCCCTGAAAAGAAACAGATCTTAAAGTCAAAGGAGACCGGCGCGCACAGCATCGAATTGCATACGGGTTGTTACGCCAACGCAAAAACAAAAAAACAAATACACTGCGAGTTAGAGCGTATTCGCAACGCCGTTATATTGGGCAACGCGCTTAAACTCGTCGTCAATGCCGGTCACGGGCTCAACTATATCAACACGCGCGCGATCGCCTCTATCAAAGGGGTCGAAGAATTGAATATTGGTCACGCGATCATCGCCCGCGCGCTTTTTGTCGGCTTGCCAAAGGCGACTCAACAAATGTTAACAATCGCTCAAAGCAAATGATCCTCGGACAGGGAATAGACATCATTGAGGTGGAACGCATTTCCAAAGCAGTCGAACGCTGGGGCGACGATTTTCTGAAGCACGTCTTCACGGACCAAGAGATCGCCTATGCGCGCAAGCGCCGTTTTCCAGACCAACATTTCGCGGCCCGCTTTGCCGCGAAAGAAGCGGTTTTAAAGGCCTTAGGGGAGAATTCTGATGTCGGATGGAAAGATATTGAGATCATCAACCAGCACAGCGGAAAACCATCCTGTATATTCCACAAAAAGGATTTCAGGCAAAAGATCCTTTTGTCAATGTCCCACACAAAACAATATGCGGTTGCCAGCGCCATTATTACGACATAACCCACGCCAGCATAAAAATGATTTCGGCCATGTACTTGTCTTGGCTGGAAGCGCTCGCATGCTAGGTGCTGCAGCGCTAACCTGTCAAGCGGCGATGCGATCAGGGGCAGGACTTGTAACTCTTGGCATTCCTAAAAGCCTTAATCTTGCGGCTCAGAAAAAGATCTCGCCTGTTGTCATGACATTGCCGCTAACCCAAACAAAAGAACAAACATTATCCACCAGCGCATATTTCACTCTTAAAAAAGAACTTCATCGATATACTGTGATCGCTCTTGGTCCAGGATTATCACAACATCCTTCAACTCAAAAATTGATATTAAAGATCGTTGCCTCTTTTGATATCCCTCTTGTGATCGATGCTGATGCTCTTAACGCCATCGCCAGACGACCGATCCTCCTAAAAAAACAAACAAATATCAGGATACTAACCCCGCATCCTGGGGAAATGAGACGATTGATTAGAAAGCCTATCAACAGTAATGCCACTGAACGTAAATGTGTTGCGCAAAATTTCGCGCGCCAATACAACTGTATTCTCGCGCTTAAAGGTCATCATACCGTGGTCGCTTCTCATAAAAAGATCTACTTGAGCACAACGGGCAATGTGGGCATGGCAACGGCCGGCGGCGGAGATGTCTTGACAGGGATGATCGCTTCTTTCTTGGCTCAAAAAATAGACGCCTTTACAGCCACAAAATACGCGGTCTTTCTACACGGAAAATCAGGAGATTTCGCCGCGAAAGAAAAAGGCAAAGCTTCTATGACGGCTGTCGATATCCTTGAAAAGATCCCTGATGTAATAAAAAATCTTGATAAATAATTTCTGATATTCGTAATCATGATATACTTAATATAGGAAAGGGAGGGGTACAATGCAGAAAAAAGGATTCACCTTGATAGAGGTCATCATTGTTGTCATTATTATCGCTGTCCTTGCGGCTGTTTCGATCCCAAAGTATACAGGCGCGGTTGAAAGATCAAAAGCTGCTGAAGGGACATATATCCTAGGAACGCTGTTATCCGCCCAAGAACGCTACTTTCTTGAAAATAGCGCGTTCACAAGCAACATTGCGGATCTGGATGTAACGATCCCAACGCCAAAATATTTTGCCGCGCCCAATGTTTATTCTACCTGCTCAAACAGCGATCAATGCGCGACAATTGTTCGATCAGGAAGCTTGTTTACCCTTACGATCGTAAGAACTGGAACTATTTCATGCGCAGGATCAGGTTGCGCTCTGGCAGGCTTCTAAATCCTTTAAATTGATCAATAAATAAGCGCTCGAGAAATTTTCTCGAGCGCTTATTTATTTGCTTTACTTCAGCTAATCTTATAAGTGTCTTTCGATCGGTCCTTGCGCTTTCTCGAAAACAGGATTAACGCTCTGGCGCTCACGCCCAAAACAAATACCCATCGTTTCATGGACCGTAACAACATCCAAGTCAACATGCCGCTGTTTAATAGCCTCTTTGGTGTCCATATAACGGATCTTTTTACCGCTAATACCGACAACGGTCACGCCATCAACCCCAGAAGACAGCAATAGCACGGCTGCTGCTCCAGCTTCTTTGCCAAAATTAGCATCATAAGCAGAAGAGCGGCCACAGCGCACCAAATGTCCTGGAGCAACAGAGCGAACTTCCGGAATATCATAAAGCCCTTCAACGAACATTTTTTCTTTTTTCATAAAATCCTTAACAACCGCATCTTGTTTAAACCGCTTGGACAGCTCTTGGCAAACATATTTACCGGCCCCAGCCAATTTTTTATGACCAAACGCATCAACGCCGGCGGACTCATCAACAAGCTCTTCACCATTTGAATTTTTTAGCCCTTCAGCAACAATAATCAAATAAGTACCTGCTTTGACATCGCTTTGTTCGATGCGACGAATGAAACGCTTCTTAGTATGTTGATATAAGACATCAAAGTCAACAGGTATCTCCGGGATCAAGATCGCATCCGCGTCCGCGGCAACACCGCCACGAAAAGCGGTATGTCCTGCGTAACGGCCAAAAACTTCCATGACAATAATACGATTATGAGTACGCCCAGTTGTTTTAAGGTCCTCGGCGAATGTCGCGATACGGCTAATGGTCGAATCCGCGCCAACAGAATACGTCTGCAAGTCCAAATCCATTGTCTTCGGCGCGTGAACACATTTAATACCCTGATTGGATAAGTCAACGATCACGCTTCCAGTATCATCGCCGCCGCTAATGATAAGACCATCGATACCAAATTTCTTAAGGCCTTGCTTGATGCGATCGTATTTCTTATCATCTTTTATTTTCGAAATCTTGACCCTTGAATGGCCGGCTTCGGAGCCCGCCAATGCCGAATTGACAGAATCCACGCGCTCAGGGGAGAGCTCAACAAGATCATTAAAATCAACTAAATTGTAAAGCCCTGCGTATCCATTAGGAATGACATAGCAGGCAATGCCTTTGCGGTGTGCCATCTGAGCGACACCCTTAACGACCGCGTTCAACCCGCCGCAATCGCCACCGCTGGTAATAATACCGATCTTTTTCATGACTTCTCCTTTGTTAAGTTGCACTATTTTTTTAAAGCAAAATAAAAAATAGGGTATCATAACCCTACGAAAAAATCAAATCCTAAACGAACAAACTATTTGTTTGAATACGCAGATTCATCCAAAAAAACAGCGTTCTCGCGCTTAAATATGATCCAAGACCATCCTGATAATATCCCATGCCACGGAAAAAATTTTAAATAAGAAAATTTATATCCTGCGTTATCTAAAGAGACAGAGACCGCTGCGTCCTCTGTCAAATTCTCTGGCAAACATCCTTGAATCCAAGGGTAACAATCAAAATAGTGGATCAGCAAAATATCCGGCAGATCTTTTTCATCCTTAGCCAAAGCTAAAGGCACATACAGAAGACAGGACGCTCCTGGAACTCTTTCTCTGTAGAAGTCAAGAACAAGCTGATTGCGAAAATCAAAATCACTGGAGATCCTGATAGAGCGTCCATATGAAATAGCCGCAAGATACTCTACCGCTTTGCTGAACTGACCACGTCCATATCTTAAGAAAGAAGGAAGGTATGTCAACTGCCCAACGCAGAAAATAAAAACAAGGCCTATGGCGATCCCTCTGGCGACCAGCGACTTTTTCCATAAAAAACCGACAAAGTAGGAAAGCGCAAAAACAAGAAGCAAAAGGCTCGGCAAAAAATGTCGCATGCTTACAAACGGGAACGGGAAAAAAACTAGAATGAAAGCTGGAGCGCAAAATATACTGACGGCAAAGAACACCCAAATCTTTCCATAAAATCTCCTAATAAAAATGATCAATATTGAAACCAGCAAAAGGAACATAAGACATAGCCAGCGTCCCTGACTCTCAAATCCCCACACGCCAAATGTCACAATAAAAATCTTGTAAAGAGCGGAAATAACGCTCTCAACAGGCCCTCCGCCGATGGAAATACCCCGGACAAAAACAAAATACAAGAAAACAAAAAACGCAATGGGAATAGAATGGATCAGGATAAAATTTAAGTATTGGCGCTTACGATCCTCATGTCTGCCTGCGACAAAAACATATAAAGACCACGCAGCCAATCCAAGGTACGTGCAGATAAAAATCAAATGTGATAAAAATCCGAGGATAACCGCGCACCAAAAAAAGATAACACGCTTAAATGCAACAGGGGATCCCGCATTTTCAAGCAATAACACCATCGCATACAATGCCATCATAGAAAAGCCCATCATCAGGCCGTAGCCTCGCGCCTCCGAAGAATAAAAAACAAGCGGAAAACAAAAACCTGTAAGGATCAACGCTGCAATGCCTTGCGCACGGCTTTGTCGGCGAGCGATCAAAAAAGAGAACAGGACGCAAAGGCTTCCACCAATCACGGCCGGGATGCGATACAACTGCCAAGCTTGTTGCGGTCCCAAGACGTACATCCAGACCGAATTTAAAATATGGTTGTTATCGTGTTTAATTTTAAAAATGATATCAAAGATACTGCGCGCGTTTTCGGTCACAAGTCGCAATGACCAGATCTCATCCATCGCAAAATCGCCTCTGGCGGCCAAAATACGGACAATCACAGCTGCTAAAAAAAGAAGCGAGCAGGTGATCACATAGGCTCTACGCTGGATAAACTTAAGGACTCGTTCAGGCATGGAGAAATCCTATCAAAGAAGAAGAGTTCCCGCAATTAATTCTTTCAAATTCCATGATTTCTTGTTAAAATCTTTCTTTACACAAGTATGAAAATTTGCTATAAACATCCGTTCTGTAAAATAGAAATTACTACGCTGGCGTAGCTCAGTTGGTAGAGCAGCTGACTTGTAATCAGCCGGTCGGGGG
>CAZAOD010000003.1:0-28160 GCA_964486675.1 uncultured Planctomycetales bacterium
TATTCGTTTGCCTTCTAGCGAAGTCCGCAAGATCAGGACAACCTGTCGTGCGACCATTGGTCAGATCGGGAATGTAGAGCATGAATCTATTTCGATCGGTAAAGCAGGGCGCTCGCGATGGCTTGGCCGACGCGGCAAGGTGCGCGGCGTAGCGATGAACCCTGTTGATCATCCTCATGGTGGCGGTGAAGGTAAGGCACCTCAAGGAAATCCTCATCCTGTAACACCTTGGGGTAAACCGACAAAGGGTTATAAGACAAGACAAAAACGGAAGTATTCGGATAAGGATATTGTTCGAAGACGGAAAAAAGGAAGCTAATAGAATATGGCACGCTCGATCAGCAAGGGTCCATTTATCGATGATCATCTTTTAAAAAAGATTGAAAAGATGCAGAAAACTGGCCAAAAACAAGTGATCAAGACCTGGTCTCGACGGTCAACGATTTCACCGGATTTCGTAGGCTATACGATCGCTGTCCACGATGGGCGTAAGCATGTTCCGGTCTTTGTTACTGAGAATATGGTAGGATATAAACTTGGTTATTTTGCTCCGACACGCCTTTTCAAGAAGCATGGTGGCGTGAAAGCTAAAAAAGCACCAGATAAAACTTAAAGGGTAACCGTTCATGATCGCATCAGCTAAGGGAAGATTTATCCGTATCGCGCCAGCTAAGGTTCGACAAGTGATCGACCTTGTCCGCGGTAAAGATGTTAAAGTGGCTTCTGTTATTTTGCAGCAAGTCAACAAAGGTTCGCGAGATCGCATAGTGAAATTATTGAATTCCGCGGTCAGCAATGCCAAGCAGAAAGGATTGACGGAGGATCAGCTTTTTGTTTCAAAGATCTTTGCGGATGTTGGTCCATCTTGGAAGCGTTACCGTGCCGCCTCCTTTGGCCGAGCAACGCCGTTGATCAAACGAACAACCCATTTAACCATTGAACTTGATCTAAAAACGAAATAGAGAGGAACACCGTGGGGCAGAAGGTTAGTCCAATTGCATTAAGGATCGGATATATCAAAGACTGGAAAAGCCGATGGTTTGCCGATAAAAAAGATTTTGCGCAGAACATCGTTGAAGATAACAAGATCCGCATTTATATTCGAAAAAAGTTTGCGCATGCGTCGGTTTCTCATGTTGATATCGAGCGCCTTGGCGGTCAAGTTAAGGTGAAGATCGCCTCCGCTCGTCCAGGTGTCATTATCGGGCGTCGAGGTGCGGACATTGATAAGTTGAAAGAAGAGCTTGGGAAATTAACCACTAAAGAGCTTGCGATCGATATTCAAGAGATTAAGAATCCAGCGGTCAACGCAAATTTAATCGCGCAAAGTGTCGCATTACAGCTCGAAAAACGTATCGCATTCCGTCGTGCGATGAAGCGCGCGGTGGAGCAAGCCCTGGCTTCTGGAGCAAAGGGCATAAAGATCAGCTGTGCCGGTCGTTTGGGTGGCGCTGAAATGTCCCGTCGTGAGACATATAAAGAAGGCAAGCTTCCCCTTCAGACCTTTCGCGCGGATATTGATTATGGATTCGCAGAGGCTCTGACCACATATGGGATCTTGGGCGTGAAAGCATGGGTCTACCATGGTGATGCGGTCCTTGATAAATCCGTTGATGATCAGGATGGCAAAGGATCTCATGCAGAGAAAAAAGTAGAGGAAGCAAAGACGGCTGAGATAGAAAAGAAGGACTAAACCATTATGTTGTTACCAAAGAAAGTTAAATATCGAAAGATGCAAAAAGGCAAGGTTCGCGGCTTAGCGACGCGCGGTTCCATGCTTGCATTTGGAGAATACGGCCTAAAGGCCCTTGATAACGGCTTGCTAAGATCGAATCATATTGAAGCGGCTCGCGTTTTAATCGCTCGCAAAATGAAAGGATCCGGTAAGCTTTGGATCAATATTTTTCCTGCGAAGCCTGTTACGAAAAAACCTGCGGAAACCCGCCAGGGAAAAGGTAAAGGGGATTTAGACCATTGGGTTTGCCCTATCCACAGGGGAAGGATTTTATTTGAAATGGGTGGCGTACCGGAAGAGTTCGCCAAAACGATTTTTCGCCTTGTTGCTTTCAAGATGCCCGTGAGAACAAAGTTTATTACGCGATCCGGCGCAGCCCAATAATCAAAGGTTAACGTATGAAGACAAAAGAATTAAGAGCTTTAGATAATGCTGATCTCCTTCAAAAAGAAGTGGCCTTCAAGAAAGAGTTATTCGATCTGAACTATCAGCGTAAATTTGGCAAGATCGAGAAGCCGGCGCGTTTTGGCAAATTAAGACGTAATATCGCTCGCATTCAAACGATTTTAAGGGAAAGAAAGTCCAAATGACAGAACGTATCAATAGACGAAGAAAGCTTTTGGGGACCGTGACAAGCGACAAGATGAACAAGACACGTGTCGTTTCCGTCGCATGGCGATCTAAGCATTCAAAATACGGAAAACAAGTAAAGCATTCTGTGAAGTATAAGGCGCATGATGAAAATAATAGCGCCAAGATGGGTGATGTTGTTGAGATCATGGAATCGAGACCTATCTCTAAAGATAAGCGCTGGGTCATTACCAACATTATTAAAAAAGAAGCTGAAAAATGATCTTATTGAAAACTATTCTTGATGTGGCAGATAACACAGGCGCGCGTAAAGCTTCCTTTATTGGGGTTTTAAAGGCACGCGGCCGTCGTTTCGCGAAGATCGGGGAGATGATCCGTGTGAACATAAAAGAAGCAGCCCCGAACGCGGCCGTCAAAAAGGGAACTGTTGTGAAGGCGATCGTTGTTCGCCAAAAGTTTCCATTACGCCGCATCGATGGAACCTATGTCCGTTTTGATTCCAATGCGGTTGTCATCGTTGATGATGCCGGTAACCCAAAAGGAACGCGTGTCTTTGGTCCTGTGGCTCGCGAATTAAGGAACTTAGATTATATGAAGATCATTTCTTTAGCCCCTGAGGTCGTGTAACATGATGAAAATCCGGAAAAATGATATGGTGCAAGTTATTACGGGCAAAGATAAAGGAAAAAAGGGAAAAGTGCTGCATGTTTTTCCTGATCTTGGCAAAGCCATTGTTGAGAATATCAACCTGATCAAGAAAGCGCAGCGTAAGACACAAACAGATCCTAAGGGAGGAATCGTTGAGGTTGAGGCAGCTATTTCTCTTAGCAATTTGATGCTTGTTTGCAAGCAGTGCAACAAGGCGTCACGTACAAAAGTTTCTGTGTTAAAAGATGGGACAAAGAGTCGAGAGTGCAAACAATGTGGAGCAACGAATTAAGATGAAAGCTAGACTAGCTGAAAAGTTACAAAAAGAAGTTATTCCAGCAGTTCGAGAAAAGTTTGGCATCAAGAATGTCATGGCAGTTCCACGTCTTCAAAAGATCGTCGTTAATATGGGCGTTGGAGAAGCTGTCGCTGATATTAATATTCTCGAAACAGCTGTTAAGGATCTGACAGCGATCACAGGGCAGAAACCGATCGTGCGTAAAGCGCGTAAAGCTATTTCGAATTTTAAGCTGAGAGAAAACGCTCCTGTTGGATGCAAGGTTACCTTGCGCGGTAACAAGATGTACGAATTTCTCGATCGCTTGGTCAATGTCGCTTTGCCGCGTATCCGAGATTTTAACGGTGTTTCTCGCAAATCTTTCGATCAAGGCGGAAACTATACCCTAGGGTTAAGCGAGCAGACGATCTTTCCAGAGATCCCAACGGATCAGATCCCGCGTCCACAAGGAATGGACATTTCTTTTGTCTTTAATCATGGCCCCGAAGAGCAAACATTTGAGATCTTAAGTCTCTTGGGGATGCCGTTCAGGAAGAGATAAAAATTATGGCACGAAAATCATTGATATTAAAAGCAGCAAAAAAACCAAAGTTTAGCGCGCGCCAGCATAATCGTTGCCGTTTATGCGGACGGCCAAAAGGGTTCTTAAGACGATTTGGCGTATGCCGCATTTGTTTTCGAGAACTGGCTTGGAAGGGTGAGATCCCAGGCGTTAAAAAAGCCAGCTGGTAAGAAGAAAGGTAGGAAAGATGTCAGTATCAGATCCAATCGCCGACGCTTTGACATGTATCCGCAATGCCATTCAGGCATCTAAGGAAACCGTCGATATCCCTGCGTCTAAGCTTGTCGAAAAGATTTTATCTATCTTTAAAAAGAGAGGGTATGTTGAAGATGTGCGTCTTCTTAAGGATAGCGCGCAAGGTACCTTAAAAGTGTATTTGAGGTACGGCAAAGGGAAAAAATCTGCTGTTTTAGGGTTAAAGAGGATTTCGAAGCCGGGTTTACGCGTTTACGCAACTCGCGATCGACTTCCTAGAGTATTAAACGGACTTGGCACAGCTGTTCTTTCGACATCCAAAGGCGTTCTGGACGACAAAGAGGCTCGTGAATTAAAGGTGGGCGGAGAAGTTCTCTGCTATATCTGGTAAAATCTATGTCAAGAATCGGAAAAAAACCAGTCAGTATCCCCAAGGGAGTTAAGTTTTCATTGAGCAATGGAACAGTTCTTGTTGAGGGGCCTAAAGGGAAGCTAAGCCTTCCTATTCCTTCTAGCATTACTGTCGAAACCAAAGACGATAAAGTTTTTGTTGACCGCAAGTCTAACGACAAGCAATCGAGAGCGAACCATGGCACGATCCGTTCTCGGCTTCTTGGAATGATCAAAGGTGTTACCGATGGTCATAAAAAGAAGCTTGAAATTCATGGTCTTGGTTTTCGTGCTCAGGTACAAGGCCAGAAGATCACTTTTAATCTTGGCTTCAGCCATCCTGTTATTTTTGATATTCCCGTGGATGTTAAAGTCAAGGCGCCTACTCCCAGCGAGATCGAGCTAGAAAGTTTTGATAATGTTCAGTTGGGGAACGTGGCGGCCAGCATCCGCCGCATTAAGCCACCGGAGCCGTACAAAGGAAAAGGTATCCGCTATGCGGGTGAAGTTGTTAAGCGTAAACAAGGAAAGACGGTTACAAAATAACCTATGATCAATAATCGAGAACAAAAACGTATTTATCGTCATAACCGTATTCGCGCGAAGGTCGCGGGGACAACAGAGCGTCCTCGTCTTTGCATCCATCGTAGTCTCAACAATATTTCAGTTGCCTTAATTGATGATTCTGCGCAAAAGACATTAATGAGCATGTCTACGCTTCATAAGGAGCTGAGGAAGAAACTTAAAAGTGGCGGGAATGTTGAAGCAGCTTCAGTTCTAGGCGAAGCTTTTGCGGCTAAGATCCTGGAAAAAGGAATAAAAAAAGTATGTTTCGACCGTGGAGGTTGTTTGTATCATGGGCGGGTAAAAGCCTTGGCCGATGCGGTGCGTAAAGGCGGAGTGGAATTTTAATGACAAAAGATAATCATTCTCAAGAAAAAGAGCAGAATCAAGAAAATCTTTCTAAGCAAGCTAATGAAGTTAGCCCTGTGAATCCTGTTGGCGTTGTGTCAGCGAATCCTGAAGCCGCTTTGACAAAGCCTGCTGGCGAAGACGAGGAATTTCATTCAGCTCCGGATCAAAAACGAAAGCGTTGGCCAGCCAAGGTCGCTCCGGTGCGTAAACATGAGGATTCTGGGTTCATTGAAAAAGTCATCACGATCAACCGCGTCACAAAGGTTACTAAAGGCGGCAAAAAGTTAGGATTTAGCGCCTTGGTGGTGGTTGGCGATGGAAAAGGAAAAGTAGGTTTTTGCTTGGATAAGGCTCGCGAAGTTTCTCTTGCGATCCAAAAATCCTTGCGTATCGCCAAACGCAATATGATTAGCATTCCGGTTGTCAAAGGGACGATCCCTCACGAGATTATCGGCCGATGCGGCGGAGCGCGCGTATTGTTGAAGCCTGCGTTCGAAGGGACCGGTGTTATCGCGGCAGGCCCTGTTCGGGCTGTTTGCGATGCCTGCGGTATTCGTAACATCCTTAGCAAGTGTCATCGTTCGAACAATCCTATTAATGTTATTAAAGCAACGATCGATGCCTTAACACATCTAAAAACAATCGAGATAACAGAAGAGAAAGAAAATGTTTCTGCATGAATTAAAACCTCCGAAGGGATCAAATAAGCGTAAAAAACCTGTCGGTCGAGGCCAAGGATCAGGTAGCGGCAAGACCTCTGGGCGCGGAAGCAAGGGCCAGAAGTCACGCGCTGGTCGAGCTGTTATCCATGGACTTGAAGGCGGACAGATGCCGCTTATCCGTCGCTTGCCTAAATTTGGCTTTCGACGTAAGAATCCTGTGATCTATCAAATTGTCAATATCGAAGGCCTTGGTAAATTTAAAGATAATGATGTTGTGACCCCAATCGTATTAAAAGAACGGGGTTTGGTCAAGAGTGCTTATAAAGTGGTCAAGATCTTAGGCGTTGGCGACATCAAGAAACCTCTGACGGTCCAGGCACACAGTTTTTCTAAGTCCGCTGAAGAAAAGATCAAAAAAGCCGGCGGAAAAATTGAAATCATAAAGAAAACAATCTAATCAATAATGTTGCAAGCGTTTGCGAATTGCTTTCGGATCCCAGACCTAAAAAAGAAAATTCTTTTTACGTTGGGGATCATTGTCCTGTACCGATTGGGTTGTCACGTTCCAACCCCAGGGGTTAATGGATCTGTTTTAGCAGAATTCTTTCGCCGCATCAACGAAACATCCGGCGGAGGAACGATCTTTGGCATGATGAACATGTTTTCTGGTGGCGCTTTAGAACAGATGACCGTCTTTTCTTTAGGGATCATGCCGTACATCTCTAGCTCGATCATTATGCAGCTTCTAACAGCTGTTATTCCGGCTTTAGAGAAGCTTTCTAAAGAGGGGCAGGCAGGATACCAGAAGATTAATCAGTATACGCGTTATGGCACTCTTGGGTTATGCTTGATCCAGTCTTATTTTATCGCACTATGGCTTGAAAGTCCTCAGGCTTTTCAGGGGCTTCAGGTTGTCAACAACCCAGGATTCGGTTTTCGATTTACGACCATGTTCACGCTTTCCTGCGGAACGATGCTGTTGATGTGGCTGGGAGAGCAGATCCAGGAAAGGGGAATCGGACAGGGAATATCTATTATTATCGCGGCTGGTATTTTGTCGCGCATTCCCGATGCCGTTCGTGCTCTGATTATTCTTTTGTCCCCAAAAACAGCTGCGATGCGCCAGATACAGCCCTTTACGCTTGTAATGATGATCGTTTTCTTGATTGGTGTTATTTTATCCATTACTTTGATCACGCAGGGCCAGCGGCGCATCCCTGTGCAGTACGCGAGGCGTATCGTTGGGCGTAAAGTTTATGGAGGGCAAAGTACTTATATTCCTTTAAAAGTGGATACGGCCGGGATCATCGCGATCATTTTTGCTCAATCGATCCTTTTGTTCCCAGCGACAATGGCAAGTTTTATTCCTAGCCAAGGGTTGCAAACGTTCGCGAACATGTTTTTGCGGGGTCATTTTGTGTATTATTTTCTTTATGGACTTTTGATTATCTTTTTCTGTTATTTTTATACAGCGATTGTTTTTAACCCTGTTGATGTAGCCGATAATATGAAAAAACATGGTGGTTTTATTCCGGGCGTTAGACCAGGAGCTCCAACCGCTGAATTCTTAGATTTTGTCATGACACGCATTACGCTTGCGGGAGCTTTCTTTATGTGCGCGATTGCTGTCATGCCAGATGCGATTATGGCAGCCTTTAAAGTCCCGTATTTGGTGGCATCATTCTTCGGTGGAACTAGCATCCTTATCGTTGTCGGTGTCATGTTGGATACCGTTAAGCAAATGGAATCACAGCTTTTGATGCGCCATTATGATGGCTTTATGAAGGCGGGTCATATTCGAGGTCGAAGATGAGACTGATCTTGTTGGGAGCGCCTGGGGCTGGTAAGGGAACACAGGCTAAGCTTCTTGAAAAACAGCTTAAGATAAAACACATCTCCATGGGTGATATTTTACGCGAGGAGATGAAGAATAATACCGCTCTTGGGCAAGAAGTAAAGAAATACGTTGAAAGCGGCGGTTTGGTGCCTGATGAGGTTGTGACCAAGATCATCGAAAGTCGTTTTCAGGATCCTTCGATCGCCCAAGCAGGATATTTACTTGATGGTTTTCCGCGGACAGCAAAGCAGGCCGAAGATCTTGATGCTATCTTAATTCGGATCAATCAGCCTGTTGATTACGTGGTTTATATGGAAGTTGATTCAGAGGTTGTGATCCAGCGCTTGACGGGTCGCCGTGTTTGTCGTAGCTGCGCAGCGTTGTATCATGTTAAGAATATGCCTTCTAAAGAAGAAGGTGTTTGTGATGTCTGTCAAGGCGAGCTTTATCAACGGCCGGACGACAATGAAGAAACAATCAGAAAACGTATCAATGTCTATTTAGAAAGCACAGCACCCATCATTGATTATTATAAAAAGAAGGGTTCTTTGCTGACGGTCGATGGCAATACAGACGCAGAAAAGCTTAGGGATGAGTTGCTAACGATCTTTAAAAAAGACGGTAAAATTGATACTCTTAAAGACAAAAAGTGAAATTGATGCTATGCGCAAAGCCGGAAAGGCTTTAGCGAAGATTGTTTGTTCTCTGAGAAGCTCTTTGAAAATAGGTTTAACGACGCTTGACATCAACCGTTTTGCTGAGGATTTGATTAGCGAAAAAGGCGTTGTCGCGGCTTTCAAGGGTTATCGCGGGTATCCAGCAGCTATCTGCACGTCCTTTAATGAAGAAGTTGTCCATGGTATCCCGAGTCAGCGCAAGATCAAGGAAGGAGACATTTTAAGCATTGATGTTGGCTTGATCGTCGATGGTTGGTTCGCGGATATGGCGTTTTCTGTGGGTTTCGGTAAGTTGGATGATAGCCATAAGAAGCTCCTTGAGGTGACCGAAAGATCTCTTTATCAGGGTATTCAACAGATGACGTGTGGTAATTATCTTTCGGATATCGGATTTGCTATTCAGAGCTATGTTGAGCCTTTTGGTTTCTCAGTTGTTCGTGATTTTGTTGGACACGGGATTGGAAGGTCTTTACATGAAGATCCTGAAGTTCCAAATTTTGGACTCCCGAGATCGGGGCCTATGTTAAAAGAAGGCATGGTTTTTGCCGTTGAGCCAATGGTCAACAAAGGAACCGCAAAGACAAGGATCCTGGATGATCGCTGGACAGTCGTTACCTATGATGGACAACCTTCTGCTCATTTTGAGCATACGGTTGCGATTACTTCACAGGGACCAGAAATACTGACGCAGGTATAAAATAATGGCCAAAGAAGATCTTATTGAAGTTGAAGGGGTTATTAAAGAAGCGCTTCCAAACGCGATGTTCCAGGTTGAGCTAGAGAATGGGCATCGAGTTTTAGCGCATATTTCCGGAAAAATGCGAGTGCATTTTATCCGTCTTTTACCGGGTGATAAGGTCAAAGTAGAGCTATCACCATATGATCTAACCAGAGGACGTATTACTTACAGGGCGCAATAACATGAAAGTCAAATCTTCCGTTAAAAGAATTTGCAGTAAGTGTAAGATTGTCCGCCGCAAGAATGTGGTTCGGGTGATCTGTTCTAATTCAAAACACAAACAGAGACAGGGATAATATTTATGCCAAGAATTTTAGGTGTTGATCTTCCAAAAGAAAAACGAATTGAAGCGGCTTTGCCTTATCTTTATGGCATTGGACGCAAGAATTGCCTAAAGATCTTAGCGCAAGCCCAGGTTGACAAAGATAAGCGCGCTAAGGATCTTAGCGAAGAAGAAGTTTCAAAGATCACCGCGATCATTCAGCGAGATTATCGCATTGAAGGTGATTTGCGCCGAGAGGTGTCGCAAAATATTAAAAGACTTATCGATATCGGTGCTTATCGTGGGTATCGCCACAAAAGAGGCCTTCCGGCTCGCGGTCAAAGGACAAAGACGAACGCGCGAACACGCAAAGGTAAAAAGAAAATCATTATGGCTGCGCCAACGGCTGCGGCCAAATAATTTACTAAGGAGATTGCATGACGACGCAACAACCATCAGCACAGCCTCCCGCTCAGCCATCGGCGGCAAAAGAGGTTAAGGCAAAAACAAAAAAGAAAATGCTTCGCGGCGTTACTGCTGGCGAGATCCATATTCAAGCAAGCTTTAACAATACGATCATTGCCGTTACTGATACAAAAGGCAACGTGCTCGTTTGGTCCAGCCCAGGACACATGGGTTTTAAAGGTTCAAAGAAGTCCACCCCCTTTGCCGCACAGATCGCGGCGGCGGATGCGGCCAAGAAGGCCAAAGACATGGGGATAGAGACCGTTGAAGTTCTTGTTAAGGGTCCGGGTGCTGGCCGTGAATCTGCGATCCGTGCTGTTGCGGCCGCAGGCATTAAAGTGCTATCTATCAGAGATATTACGCCGGTACCTCACAATGGTTGCCGTCCACGTAAAAAGCGAAGGGTTTAAGGCAAGAGGAGAAATTCATGGCAAAAGATTTACAAGCATATTGTCCAAAATGTCGACGAGAAGGACAAAAACTTTTTTTGAAAGGCGCTCGCTGTTTTACGCATAAATGCGCTCTGACAAGACGCGAATACGCGCCCGGTCAGCACGGCGCTAAGCGGACCAAATTGTCCAACTTTGGTCTTCAGATGCGTGAAAAACAGAAGCTTAAAAGAATGTATGGCATGCTAGAGAGACAGTTCCGTATTTATTTCTCAAAAGCAGCGCGCGCCAAAGGCGTTACCGGACATACATTGCTTCAGCTTTTAGAGAGACGCCTCGACAATGTTGTTTATCAGATGGGTTTTGCCGCGTCACGGCGGCAAGCCAGGCAACTTGTCAGCCACGGTTATGTCTGGGTCAATAACCGCCGTGTCAACATCGCATCGTTTCTTGTGAAAAAGGATGATGAAGTGCAGCTGCGTTTTCAGAAAAAAGGCGAGAAGCTGATTAAAGAGAACATTGAAGCAGGAAAAGCGCGCAATATTCCCGCTTGGCTGGCCATTGATTTACAGCAATACAAGGCAAAGATCGTGCGTTTGCCTGTTCGCGAAGATATACAGGTCCCGATCAACGAGCAGCTGATCGTTGAGCTTTATTCTCGATAATCGAAATATTTCGAATATTCATTAACGGTAGGAGGAGTGCACATGGGTGTTAAATGGAGAGATTTCCAAATGCCAAAACGACTCGAATGCGACGAGTCGAGCTATACAGCAACATACGGCAAATTTATCGCGGAACCTTTTGAGCGTGGATATGGTGTGACACTGGGCAATTCTTTAAGGCGTATTCTTCTTTCTTCTCTTGAAGGAAGCGCTGTGACCGCGATCCGCTTTGAGGGTGTCCAACATGAATTCTCGACGATGCCGGGTGTCATGGAAGCCGTGACAGATATTGTCCTCAATGTTAAACAATTGATCCTTCGTTCGCACTCTAAGGTGGCAAAAACCGTTTATATCAAAGCAGATAAAAAAGGTCCTATCTACGCGAAAGATATCATTCGTGATGAAACTGTTGAGGTCTTGAATCCTGACCTTTTGATTGCGACGTTGACTCAGGATGTGAAATTCAACATGGAGCTTGAAGTTTCGCGCGGACGCGGTTACGTCCCTGCTGAGGCGAATAAAAAAGAAGGATCGCCAATGAACACAATTGTTGTCGATTCTATCTTTACTCCGATCGTGAAGGTTAATTTTTCAGTTGAGAACACACGTGTCGGGCAGCAAACAGATTATGATAAATTGATCCTAGAGATATGGACTAACGGTGGCGTGAACCCCAAAGAGGCTTTGCTGTATGGGGCTAATATTCTACAGCGCCATTTGGATGTGTTCGTGAGTTATGGTCAGTTGCCAGAAGAAGAGGAAGAAGAGGAAGAGATCTCGGCTGAGGAGAAGGCATTGTACGAAAAATTACGTTTGCCGATTTCTGAATTAGAGCTTTCTGTCCGCAGTTCAAATTGCTTGCGCGAATCGAACATTAAGACCATCGCAGATCTGGTTCGCAAGAGTGAAGCTGAACTTTTAGGATTCCGTAATTTCGGCAAAAAATCCCTGACAGAGATCGATGAGATCCTAAAAGCCATGGGTCTTGAGTTAGGCATGAAAATAGACGCAAAAAAACTTAGACAAAAGGAAGCATAAAAGTCTATGAGACACGGAAAATCTGGAAAAGCCTTTGGGCGCAGAACAATGTGGCGCGCTGCAACGGTTCGCGATATCGCAAAGTCCGTCTTGATCCATCAGCGTATTCGGACAACGGAATCTCGCGCTAAAGAAGCTCGCAAACTTGTTGATCGCATTATCACAATAGGTAAGGAAGGGACGCTCGCTGCTAAGCGACGAGCTTTTGCGATCCTTTGTGATCATAAGCTTGTCAGCCATCTTTTCAATGAGATCGCGAAACAATTTAAAGATCGTTCCGGAGGATATACCCGTATTATTCGTTTAGGGGTTAATCGTCGAGGAGACAATGCCAGTCTTGTTCTCCTGGAGCTCACAGAAAAGATCGCTAAAGAAACCGTTAAGCCTTCTGATAAAAAGACATCAAAGGATAAAAAAGAGCCTCTCGCTGCGGATGCTGTCATTCATGAAGAGGCCAAAGACAAGGACGCGGCCGATCTTAAGAAAAAAGAAAGTCATCGTGATAAGAAAGATGGCAAAAAGACAACAAGGATCGCTAAGGAAAAATCCGCGAAACCCGCCTCTGGCGTTATTAAGAATATATTCCGTAACAAGAAACCCGAATAGGAATATTTATGCCTGTTTCTTTACGTGCGAAGAATACGGTTGGATCGACAACCTTAGCGATCACAGCTAGGGCTAAAGAACTAAAGGCGCAAGGGCATGATGTAGTGAGTTTTGCCGCTGGCGAACCTGATTTCGACACGCCGGATTTTATCAAGAAAGCCGCGATCGACGCCATTCAGAAAGGCCTGACCAAATACACTCCCAGCAGTGGCACGATCGAACTCCGTCAGGCGATCGCCAATAAATTTCAGCGCGATAATCAGCTTAGTTATAATCCTAAGGATCAGATCGTTGTTTCCTGCGGGGCCAAGCATTCGTTGTATACGCTTATGCAGGCGCTTGTTGACGCGGGAGATGAAGTCTTGATACCCTCTCCTTTTTGGGTGAGCTATCCAGAGATGGTCAAGCTTGCCGGGGCGATCCCCAAGATTCTGGAAACTTCTGAAAAGACAAGATTTAAGATCACGGCACGTCAGCTTGAAGAAAATATTTCTCCAAGTACAAAAGCCCTTATCATCAATTCTCCTTCCAATCCAACCGGGACTGTCTATACGCGCCAAGAATTGGAATCCATCGCGGCAATTTGTGTTAAGCGTAACATTGTTGTTGTCAGCGATGAGATCTATGAGAAATTATGCTACACGAATGAGCCATTTACCTCTATCGGATCACTGAATAAAGATATTTATAATCTCACAGTAACCGTCAACGGTGTTTCTAAGGCTTATGCGATGACCGGATGGCGGATCGGTTATCTGGGCGCTTCTAAAGAGATTGCTCAGAGTGTCGGCAAGATTCAGGATCATTCCACTTCTAATCCAACATCGATCAGTCAGGCGGCTGCTCTGGCAGCGTTAAATGCGGATGAAAGCACTTTGAACGCGATGAAGGAAGAATTTCGGAAAAGAAGAGATTTTATTGTTAAGTGTTTAGATAAAATACCCCAGATTGATTATATCTATCCTGAGGGAGCCTTCTATGTTTTTTGCAATATCAACAAGACCGGATTAGATTCTGATACTATCGCCAAAAGAGTGCTTGACGAAAAAGATGTCGCCTGTATCCCGGGGTCAAGCTTTGGTGCTGATGACTATATTCGCTTGGGTTTTGCGACTTCGATGGAGCGCATTGAAGAGGGCACGAGACGTCTTGCGGAATGGTTCCAAAAAAATCAGAAAGGATGATCTTATGACGAAACCTGTAGATATCCGGGACTTACTGATCTTAGCAAGCGAGCGCAATGCATCTGACCTTCATCTTACAGATGACACGCCTCCTGTCTTGCGCGTCAATGGCCATCTGTCGCTTGTCAAACAAGATCCCATGGATCGTGATTCCCTGAAAAAGATGATCTACAGCCTTCTTACCGATGATCAGAAAGAGCAATTTGAAAAGAAGTTAGAGTTAGATTTTTCTATCGCGCTTCCTGGTGTGGATCGGTTTCGCGCGAATGTTCATATGCAGCGAGGATCCGTTGAGATCGCTTTGCGTCGCATTCCTTTGTTCTTGCCGTCGATCGAAGAGTTAGGGCTTCCGAATGCCGTACGTGATTTTGCTTTAAAGAAAGATGGACTTGTCCTTGTCACGGGTCCAACGGGAATGGGAAAGACGACAACATTATCAGCCATGATCGATTTGATTAACAATCAGAAGGCGAATTTGATTATTTGCATCGAGGACCCGATCGAGTATATCCATTACAACAAGAGATCCATCATTAAACAGCGCGAAGTTTTCAGCGATACACATTCTTTTTCCGAGGCGTTAAAGCGCTGTTTACGTCAGGATCCGGATGTTATTGTTGTCGGAGAAATGCGCGACCTCGAAACGATCTCAACGGCGTTAACGGCCGCTGAGACAGGACATCTCGTTCTTGCAACGCTGCATACCCCTGATGCGCCTCAGACGATCGAGCGTATTGTGGATGTTTTTCCTCCGCATCAGCAGGAGCAAGTGAAGATCCAGCTTTCTTCCTGTTTAGCGGGAGTCGTTTCGCAGCGGCTCCTTCCGCGTAAAGATGGTACAGGAAGGATCTTGGCTTCTGAAGTAATGGTGGCAACGCCAGGGATCCGTCATTTGATCCGCGAGCAAGCCATTGAACAGCTTCCAACAGCCATCCAAACAGGCCATCGTTATGGTATGAAGACCATGGATAAGTCTCTTCAAGAACTATATCAGGCCGGTATTATTTCCTACGAAGAAGCGGTTAACAACGCAAAGAACCCAGAAGAATTTCAGCGTCTTGTTCAGTAGTAAAGGATGTTTATGAGTTACAAAGTAACATTGCTTCCAGGTGATGGTATCGGCCCAGAAGTTGCGTACGCGATGCGTCGATGTGTTGACGCAACAGGTGTCCGCATTGACTGGGAAGAGCAAATGGTTGGAGAACCTGCCATTAAACAATATGGCACACCGCTCCCTTCGCAAGCCATTGAATCCGTTAGACGCAATAAGGTTGCCATTAAAGGACCTATCGTTACTCCTGTGGGGACTGGATTCCGTTCTGTTAATGTTCAGCTGCGGCAAGACTTGGATCTTTTTGCCTGTGTTCGTCCTGCAAAATATTTTGAAGGGTCTCAGGGTAAGGACAAAGCTTTGGACCTTGTTATTTTCCGTGAAAACACGGAAGACCTCTACATGGGGGTCGAATTTGAAAAGGGGAGCAAGAACGCCTTACATTTGATCCAAGAGATCAATAATTTGCAGCCCAAGAAGATCCGTCAAGATTCCGCCATTTCGATCAAGCCAATTTCTGTCTACGCGTCAGAGCGCATTATTCGTTTCGCTTTTAACTATGCCGTTAAGCATGGGCGGAAAAAAGTGACTCTTGTTCACAAGGCGAATATCATGAAATTTACTGACGGGCTTTTTTTGCAGACAGGGCGAGCGATCGCTCAAGAATATGCGGGGCGCGTTGCTTTTGAAGATGTGATTGTTGATAATATGACGATGCAGCTCGTTCAGAGAGCTTCGAACTTTGATGTTTTGGTCTTGCCTAATTTATACGGTGATATTATTTCGGATCTTTGCGCTGGCTTGGCTGGAGGGTTAGGCGTCGCCCCAGGCGCCAACATCGGGGATACCGTCGCCTTATTTGAACCTGTCCATGGTTCTGCTCCGAAATATACTGGAAAAAATAAGGTCAACCCGACAGCGACCATCCTCTCTGGAGCATTGATGCTTGATCATTTGGGAGAAGCCGTTGCCGCTCAAAAACTTGAGCGGGCCGTGCGAGAAGTCATCAAAGAGGGCCGATCCGTCACCTATGACCTGAAGCCTAACCGTGATGATCCTTCAGCTGCCGGTACCCAAGAGATGGCGGACGCGATCTGCCAAAAGCTGAAAGCGTTTTGATCTCACTGAAACCCTGTTCCAAGAATTCGTTGCCCAATTTTTGATCCGTTTATGCAGTGTCATATCATAGATCTAGGGCTCATAGATTTCCTCTCTGCCTATCACATCCAACAGCAAACTGTCCGAAAAGTACTTGATGAGCGCATCCCTGTTGTTATCCTTTGCGAGCACAGGCCTGTCTTTACCTTGGGTCGCTTAGCGCGGGAAGGCGGGTCGTTATTAGACCCGGGATCGATCCGTCAGCAAGGCATTGATATCCTGAGAACGGACCGAGGAGGGGATGTGACGTTCCACGGGCCTGGACAACTGATAGCCTATCCTATTTTTTTCCTCGAAGAGCCTTTTCGCGACCTGAAAAAGTTTCTTTATAAACTCGAGGATGTCGTTATTGATTTATTGAAATATTTTGGTATAGTGGCTAATAGACTTAACGGCTATACAGGCGTTTTTGTCAGAGAAAAAAAGATCGCCTCAATGGGGATCGGAGTTAAAAAGTGGGTTACGCATCATGGGATTGGCCTTAATGTTAGCACAGATTTGAGTTTCTTTTCTTTGATCAGGCCGTGCGGCCTAGATGTCGCCATGACCTCCATTGCCCGTGAGCTGAAGACCGATATTTCAATGGGCCTGGTTAAGCGCGAGATCCTCCATCAGCTGGCTATAAAGTTTGATCTAAAAGTTTCGGACATCTGCTATGACAAGAGAAATTAAAGTACCTTTTTTAGGTGACGGCATCGATAAGGTGACCGTTGCCGAATGGCATTACAAGCCAGAGGATGTTGTGCCTCCGGGAGAAGACCTTTTTGAGCTTGAGGCAGATAAGGCTTTGTTCAGTGTGCCCTGCGAAAAGAAGTGTATTTTAAGAGCAATTTTAGTGCCGGCTGGTCAAGAAGCATCTATTGGCCAAGTTGTCGCCATTGTTGAGGACCTATGAGCAATCATCCAAGAGTCCTTTTGATGCATATTACGCGCACTTCGGGGCATCATCGGGCAACGGTCGCGATCGAAAATGCACTAAGGATCATTCGTCCTGATGCCGAAACGATGAATATTAACGGATTTGCCTATGTCTATCCTGTGCTGGAGAAGATCGCCAACGCTATCTACATGAACATTATCAAGCGGCGCCCAAAGATATGGGAATATCTTTATGACAATCCCCGCGTGATCAGAAAAACAGGCACGATAAAAAAGGTTCTCAACAATTCTCGGCATGCTAAACTCGCGAAACTTTTCAAGAAGTTCAATCCCGAAGTCGTTATTTGCTCTCAGGCTTTTCCCTGCGGTATGGTTGGAGATTTTAAGAAACGCTATAAATATCCCGTTAAATTGATCGGCGTCCTGACAGATTTCGCGCCGCATCACTACTGGGTTCATGGAGAAGTTGATTATTATATCGTTCCGACCCAGGAGGCGGCCCATCGCCTTGTTCAGGAAGGCATCAGCAAAGAGCGTATTAAGATTTACGGTATTCCCGCTGACCCTAAGTTCGCTTATCCGGTCGATAAAGCGCGTGTCGCAGGATCCTTGGGGCTTGATCTGAGTATCCCGACCATTCTCGTGATGGGCGGAGGCCATGGCTTGGGACCTATTAAGACGATCGTAAAAGCATTGGCACAGCTCAAGAATCCTTTTCAGCTTATCATTCTGACCGGCATCAATAAAAAAACATTGAAAAGCATCAAGATGATAAAGTTTCCATACGGACAAAAAGTCATGCCGCTATCGTATGTTGATAATGTGCATGAGTTGATGGAGATAGCGAGTTTTGTGATCACGAAACCAGGAGGCATGACAACTGCTGAGTGTCTCGTCAAAGGGCTGCCCATGGTCATTGTTAATCCTATTCCCGGGCAGGAAGCGCGTAATACTGAACTATTGCTCAAGAAAGGCGTTGCCGTTCAAGTTAACGATCTTACAGCGATCGGAGACAGCGTTCGCAGGCTTTTAGAGTCGCCTGAAAGACTTCACGACATGCGTCAATCTGCCAAGTCGCATGGCAAGCCGAATGCTGCTGTTGATATCGCGAAACTTGCGCTTGAATCATGATCCAATATTATCTTTATAAACTTGGACAATTTCTCGTGCAGCATCTTCCGCTGCGGTTAAGTTATCAAGTTGCGGGTTTTCTTTCAGATATTCATTATTATCTTTCTGCGCGCGACAGGCGATACGTTAAGAATAATTTGCGCGTTATCCTACCAGCGCCGATCGCTGATGATGAATTAGCCAGGCTTTCACGGCAGGTTTTTAGGGATTTCGCGAAATATTTGATCGATTTTTTTTATGCTACGGGAAAAATTGACAAAGCGTATATTGAAAAGAACGTAACGATCAAAAATTTAGAGTACTTACCGCAAGTCCTCAAAAAAGGCAAGGGCGCTATAGTCTTAACAGCGCATGTCGGGAATTGGGAGTTGGGAGGCTTTATCATCAGTCGTTTGGGATATCCTTTGATCGCGGTTGCCTTGCCTCACAAAGAGCGTTCTGTGAACAATCTTTTTAACGAGCAGCGTCAATCGCAAGGGCTGACCATTGTCCCGAACAATGTTGCTATCCGCGAATGCATTCGAGGTTTAAGGGGTAATCGTCTCGTCGCTTTGTTGGGGGACAGGGATTTTAATGCTACTGGGGAGATCATGGATTTCTTTGGAAAGAAAACCCGTATCCCTAAAGGGCCAGCAGCGTTCGCCTTAAAGACAGGGGCTGCGATCATTCCAGCGTTTCTTACGCGAGAGGAAAATGATCGTTTCACATTAACGATCGAACCGCCGATCTATCCTCCTGAAAATCCGACAGAACAAACAGAAAAAGAAATTTTAGGGCAATGTGTCAAAATCATTGAAGGCGCCATTCGCCGGAATCCCACGCAATGGTATATGTTTCAGAAATTTTGGGTCGACTGATATGAAAACATGCATCATCATCCCTGTCTTTAACGAATCGCGCGCGATCGGACGCATTGTTGAGCAAGTGAAAGGCCGCGGATGGGATGTGGTCGTTGTTGACGATGGCTCAACGGATCATTCCGGGGATATCGCTCGAGAGAAAGGTGCGGTAGTGATCACGCATCCCTGCAAGCAGGGCAAAGGGCTTTCGCTTAGGGATGGATTTGCGTATGCTATCGGACGTGGTTTTGATGGTGTGATCGCCATGGATGGAGATGGACAGCACGCGATCGAGGATGTTGACGTGTTCCTGCGTAAGGCTCAAGAACACCCGAATTCTGTCATCAGCGGAAACCGCATGTCGAATTGTCGCCGTATGCCTTGGCTACGTTTTCTCGTCAATCACTTTATGTCATGGACCATTTCATTGCTTTGCGGCCAGAAAGTCCCAGATTCTCAATGTGGGTTTCGTTATATCGGAGCCAATGTTTTAAAATCCATAACACTGCAATCTTCAGAGTTTGAGATCGAGACAGAGGTCCTCATTCAAGCCAGTCGTCACGGATTTAAGATCCACGCTGTTCCTATCCAAACGATCTACCGTGATGAGTTAAGCAAGATCAATCCTTTCCGCGACACGCTTCGCTTTTTGCGCTATATTACCAAGGAGTTGTTGGTCTCTGGGCCTAAGCGATAGGTCTTGAAATCTATGGAAAATAGGATCTTTACTTATACTCTGATTGTTTCGCTTCTTATTCATATTGGCGTTCTGTGGAATATGTCGTATGCACAAATGCGGCTTAAGGCGAAGATTGTCAGAACGATCGAGGTTGTTTATCCTGGGATCAGGTTGGAAAAAAAGGTTCCCGCTGATGCATCCGCGCCGGTGAAGGGGATGAAAGTCGATCTTCTGCAAGCAGCTAAGGCTTCCTTGCAGGAACAAAAAAGTATTTCGCCTTTTATGAAAGACATGTCTAAACTATCCGATGATTTTCTGCATCAAGGACAAAAAGCTAAGATCGTTAATCAGAAGCCGCAGAAGCGGAAAGTAAGCGTTCCTGCCGTAGAGGTTCAGCAGATCAACAATCCCGTTTATATTAACTATTATCAAGTTGTCCGCAGCCGTATTCGAGATCGCGCATATGCCAACTATGAAAGATTTGAGTCGGGAGAGGTCTACCTGACCTTCATACTTGATTCACAAGGCGCGCTTAAGCGGATCAAGATCATTGAAGAGCGGACCCGTGCGAATCAATATTTGCGTCAGATCAGCATGCGCAGCATTGAGGAATCAAATCCATTCCCGCCGTTTCCATCGGACCTGAGCTATCCGGAGCTATCATTTAATGTTATCATTTCTTACGAGATCGAGTAAGTCTTAGCGGTTTTATTGACATAACATATAACCGATGTTATTCTACATGCTATGGATCAGACAAATGACGCCCAGCAAGAAAGCTCCCAACCTCCAGCTTTAGATTTTTTTGGGTATATCGCCAGCTTAGCCTTTCAGGCTATGGTCTTTTTAGGCGAGATCGAAAATCCTCTTAGCGGAAAAAAAGAAAAGAACTTAGAGCAGGCGAAATTGCTGATCGATACCCTTATTTTGTTGCGCGATAAGACCAAGGGTAATGTTTCAGATGCGGAAAAAGGACTTTTAGAATCTTCTATCTATGAGCTGCAGTTGAAATATGTTAATGATGTCCCAGAAAAAGCGCAGGGAAAGGTGAGCTAAGAATTTTTTGATGCGCTTGCTTGTCCTGGTCATCAGGACTGCTTGATGATCAAAGAAGACAAATTACATTGTAGTAAGTGTTGAAAAGATTATAGCTTTAATCAGGATATCGCAGCTTTAATATCTAGTCAGAAAATTAACAAAGAAAAGGACGGTCTTTATGACAAAGGTGCTTGTGATCCATGGGCCTAATCTTGATCTTTTGGGGATGCGCGAAACAAATGTTTATGGGAAGATGACGCTGGACGAGATCAATCGTATGTTGCAGGAGCTTGCCCAAGAAAACAAGGTGAGCCTTGAAATTGTTCAGACAAATCATGAGGGGGAGATCGTTGACGTTATCGGGAAAGCTCCTTCTCAGGGTTTCGAAGCTGTGCTCATTAACCCCGCTGCGTATACCCATACAAGCGTGGCTATTCGTGATGCGATCGCTGCTATTAATCTTCCAGCCGTTGAGGTTCATCTGTCGAATATCTATTCCAGAGAGGAGTTCCGCCAAACATCGCTTATTTCCGCAGTGTGCAGGGGGCAGATCTGTGGATTCGGCCCCTATAGCTATGTTTTAGGTCTCCAGGCAATATTAAAATCGATCAAGAATTGAACGATTCCTTCCAGAAATTAAGGCTTTCTTTTACCAAATATTCGATCGACTCTTTTCTTGTCACAGACGATGCGAATATCAGGTATCTAACAGGCTATCCATGCCAGGAGTCATGGCTCTTGGTCTTGCCCCGGCATGTTTTTTACCTGACGGACAGCCGCTATAGTTTGGATGCCAGACGACATCTTGGACGTATTAATGTTGTTGAATGCAAAAAGAGTATTTTTGATTCTGTGGCTGAGCGGGTGTCCGCAGCGAAAGTGCATTCTTTGGGTTTCGATGAACGCCATCTTGTTGTTGCGTCTTTTCGCAAGCTCAAAGACGCCTTGACCCGTAAAGCTAGGCTGATCAGCACCCAAGGGCTTATTGAAAATTTGAGGGCTGTCAAGCGGGAGGATGAGCTTTCTGCGATCAGAAAAGCTCTTCATTTTCATGGCAAGTGCTATCAATATCTTAAGAAAATCATTCGCTCTGGCCAAACAGAGCGTCAGATCCTAGAGAAACTTGAGCGCTTTGTCCTCAGCCACCATCAAAGTTTTTCTTTTCCACCCATTATTGCTTCAGGTCCGAATTCGTGCCTTCCGCACGCGCGTATTTCTGATCGAAAGATCAAGAAAAACGACCTTGTTCTCGTCGATATGGGGATAGAGGCCAATGGCTATAAGTCTGACTTGACACGTATGTTCTTTTTGGGTAAAATACCGCATCTTGTGAGGGAAGTTTGCGAAGCTGTCGCTCAGGCGCAGCGTTTAGCGATCACCCAGATCAAGCCAGGGGTTCTCGCCAAGAATGTAGACAGTTGTGCGCGAAACTTCCTGAAAGAAAAGAACTTAGGTGCGTATTTTAGCCATTCTCTTGGTCATGGCATAGGGTTGGAAGTTCATGAAAAACCGGGGTTATCTCATCGCAGCCCTTCTGTTCTAGAAAAAGGAATGGTGCTTACTGTCGAACCCGGGGTATATATTCCAGGCCGATTTGGTATTCGCATAGAAGATATGGTCCTTGTAACTTCTCAGGGATCTAAGGTTTTAAGTAATTTAATATAAATATAAATATTTAGAGAAAACAGTAAGATGGCGATCACGATCAATGAAATCACAGCAGGATTAGGTCTTCGTGTTGATGGTAATATTTATGTTGTCAACGAGTATAGCCATGTAAAGCCTGGAAAAGGCAGCGCTTTTGTCCGCGTACGTCTTCGTAATCTAAAAACCAATCTTGTTATCGAACGAACATTCAAAAGTTCTGAGCGGCTGGATGAAGTGTTCCTGGAAGAGCGTTATTTTCAATATCTTTACAAATCAGGCAGCGATCTGCATTTTATGGACCAAACAACTTATGAAGAAGTTGCTGTTCCGCAGGACCTTATCGGCAATGATATTAAATATCTTCAGGACAATCTTGTCGTGAAGGGTCTTTTGTACGAAGGACGTATTCAGAAGGTCGAACTCCCTAATTTTATCGAAGCGCAAGTGGTTGAGACCGAGCCAGGTCTCAAAGGGGACTCAGCTCGTTCAGGAACAAAGCCGGCGAAGATCGATTCGGGCGCTGATGTCCAGGTGCCTTTGTTTGTCGAATCAGGGGAATGGATCAAAGTTGACACAAGAAACGGTGTTTATGTCGAGAGGATACGAAAATGAATTTGAAAGAGATCAAAGAAATCGTAACACTGATGAACGAAAATGACCTCACGGAGGTCGAAGTCGAACGGGAAGGGTCAAAATTGAAGATCAAAAGAGGTCCTTCAGGAGCTCCTGTTGTGATGTCTTCACCTGCAGTCGAGTATCGTCCTGCCGTAGCAGCTCCTGCGTCAGCGTCAAATCAAATGACGGAAGTTGTGAGGCCAGAAGCCCCTTCAGGAAAAGGCCTCAAGGAGATCAAGGCTCCCATGGTTGGAACGTTTTATCGCGCCCCATCGCCGGATGCTCCACCTTTTGTGGATGTCGGTCAGGTCATTGAAGTTGGCCAGGTCGTGTGCATCCTTGAAGCGATGAAGCTTATGAATGAGATCAAGTCTGATGTTCGCGGAAAAATCATTGATATTAAAGTTGGCAACTCTGAGCCTGTTGAGTTTGGGACAGTGTTGTTCGTGATCGAGCCGGTCTAATCATATGTTCTCTAAGATCCTTATAGCTAATCGCGGGGAGATCGCTCTTCGCATCATACGCGCGTGTAAAGAGCTTGGCATCGCTACGGTCGCTGTTTATTCTGAGGCTGATCGTAATTCACTTCATGTTCAATTCGCTGATGAAGCTGTTTGCATTGGTCGCGCGGCCAGCAAAGAAAGTTACCTCAATATTCCTGCCATTATTTCAGCGGCCGAAATCACAAATGTTGAGGCCATTCATCCTGGGTATGGCTTTCTCGCCGAGAATCCCCATTTTGCGGAGATCTGTGAATCATGTCATATCGCTTTTATCGGGCCTACGCCTGAGGCGATGCGTTCCATGGGAGACAAGGTGACGGCACGAACTATGATGGTTAAAGCTGGCCTTCCGGTCACGCCAGGTGGCGAGTCGATCATCAAGAACAAAGATGAAGCCCTGAAGCTTGCGAAGAAGATCAAGTATCCTGTCATTATCAAGGCAACAGCGGGCGGTGGCGGCAAAGGTATGCGGGTTTGCCATAATGATGTGACTCTGGTCAGCTCTTTGACCATGGCCCAGCGAGAAGCTGAAGCAAGCTTTGGAAATCCTGATGTTTATATCGAGAAATATATTACCAATCCGCGCCATATTGAGATCCAGATCCTGGCGGATCACCATGGCAATATTATTCATTTAGGCGAGAGGGACTGCAGTATTCAAAGACGCCATCAAAAACTTCTCGAGGAGGCCCCTTCGCCTGCGCTCAGTGCCTCCTTACGCAAAAAAATGGGAGAGCTTGCGGTTCGCGGCGCTAAGGCGGTCAACTATCGTGGCGCTGGAACCATAGAGTTCTTGCTTGATGGAGACGGATCCTTTTATTTTATGGAAATGAACACCCGCGTTCAAGTCGAGCATCCTGTGACTGAAATGATCACAGGTATTGATATTGTTAAAGAGCAAATTCGCGTTGCTTCAGGTGAAAAGCTTAAGATCAAGCAGGAGGACGTCAAGATCCAAGGAGCGGCTATTGAATGCCGTATTAACGCGGAAGACCCTGTCAACAATTTTATGCCTTGCCCTGGGAAAGTTGAAGAACTTAATCTCCCTGGCGGTCCAGGCGTTAGAGTGGACACGCATATTTATCAGAACTATGTTATCAGCCCATTTTATGATTCGATGGTCGCCAAGCTTATTGTGCATGCAAAAACCCGATCAGAAGCTATTAAGATCATGATGCGCGCCCTTGATGAATTTTATGTTGCACCCATCAAAACAACCATCAATTTTCATAAACAGATACTTCAGCATCCGTTATTCTTGGAAGGTAATGTCAACACGCATTTTCTCGAGCATTTAATAAAGCCAGACCACGAAATTCCAAAATAATCCTATCTAACAAGGAGACATCCTGATGCGCGAAGAGCAAAAAATCGATTACGGATCCATTCATATCCACAAAAGAGCTCTGGCTGATATCGTAGCATCTGTTGTGCAAGAAACAGAAGGCATGTCTTTGGCAGCGGATCATCTGGGCCAGCGGTTTCTTAAGTTATTTGTTCCTCAAAAGAACTTTGCGATCGATGTTGCGATTGACCGTGATAACGAGGTCAGCGTTGAGGCAAGGGTGTGCGCCCGCTTAGGCATCAACATCCCAGAATCGTCGCGTTATCTGCAAGAAGCCATTCGTGAGACCGTCGAGAGGATGACGGATATTCAGCTTAAAGACATTCATATCAATATTCAAGGCATCAAAGGAGGGATCGAACAATGAGAGTCTTAACACATATTGCGATGTTCTTTTATTTAGCCATCATTACCTTTGTTGCCGCGGTGGCTATTTCATTTGCTGTTCATCGCATTAAGTTTGAAGAGCTGACGTATTTTTTAAATATCGCTTATCAGAGCAGGAATATCTGTATCGCGATCATTGTTGTCAGCATAACGGCTGTTCTTATTGGTTTCTTGTTTTCTCGCATTATTCTTGGAGTGCAACAAAAAGAACGCACTATTGCCTTTGAAAATCCATCAGGCCGCGTCACGATCTCGCTGGTAGCACTGGAGGATATGATCAAAAGAACTGTCTTGCGGGTTTCAGAGGTTAAGGAAGTAAGGTCATCCGTGAGGGCAACTAAGAAAGGCATTGACGTGACGTGTCGACTTGTCCTGAAAGCAGAAAGCAATATTCCTGATATGACATCACGTATTCAAGATCTGGTGAAAAGCCGCATCCAGGAGATTTTGGGTCTTGAAGAAAATGTGATTGTTAGGATCCACATTACTAAGATCATCACGCAATCTGATAAGGATCCTTCAGGCTCTGAATCTGACCGAAAAGATTTTTCTGACATGAGCGTTCCTTTTAAAGGATATCGCAAATAATATTACAGGAGCCTTGGCATGCGAAAGATTGGCGTTCTAACTGGCGGGGCAGATTGTCCTGGACTTAATTCGGTGATTCGTGCCGTTGTGCGCAAAGGCATTCAGGAAGGCTATGTTGTTACAGGGATCAAGAATGGATGGCTTGGATTGATCGACAACGACATGCGGGTCATTGATCCTAAGGTGATCTCAGGGATCCTTGACCGCGGTGGAACGATTTTGGGGACAAGCCGTATTAATCCTTTGGATGATCCTGAGCAAGTGAAGAAGATCGCTGAAAATTATAAGCGCAGTGGTATTGACGCCATGATCGCCATTGGCGGTGAAGAAACGTTACGCGTTGCGTTGGAGTTTTACAAAAAGAAGATCATGAAAGTGATCGGCGTGCCAAAATCGATCGATAATTCATTATCAGGTACGGATTACGCATTTGGTTTTGATACCGCGGTCAACATCGCCACGGAGTGCATCGACCGTTTGCATACAACAGCTGAAAGCCATCATCGGATTATGGTCATTGAGGTTATGGGAAGGCATACAGGTTGGGTTGCCTTGGAATCAGGGATCGCTGGCGGAGCGGATATTATCCTGGTCCCGGAAATACCGATTGGCATCCAAGAAGTTTGTGACGCGATCCACAGTCGTCATAAAAGAGGCAAGACATTTACGATCATTGTCGTGGCTGAAGGGGTTCATTGCAAGGATCATCCCGAATTCCGCGAAAAAGTCGATTGCGGGCATAGCTTTGGCGGGATCGGCGAGATGATCGCTCAGGCTATTGAACAAAAAACAGGTTACGAAACTCGCGTGAGCGTTTTAGGATATATTCAGCGCGGGGGAACGCCCTCTGCTTATGATCGTCTGATCGGTACCCGTTTTGGTGTGGGCGCTGTTGAGCTTATCAAGGAAGAGCGTTTTGGCTGCATGGTCAGCCTTCATAACAACATGATCCAGTCGGTTCCCATTGCGGCAGCTATTGAAAAACGTAAAACGATCGACATGGGCATGTATGAAATGGCCCGTGTTTTCTTTGCGGAATAGGTGAAAGTATGCAAGACAAGATTCAACGGATCTTCAACGAATCGATAGAGGTCAAGCGCCAAGCATTAGCGCGCAATCATCTGCAGATCGAGCATGCGGCCAAGATCATGATCCAGTCGCTGGAGAACGGAGGCAAAATCTTTTTGTTCGGCAACGGCGGCTCAGCAGCAGACAGTCAACATATTGCCGCGGAGCTTGTCGGTCGATTCCAAAAAGAACGCAGATCCTTAGCTGCGATCGCGCTTTCTACGGATACCTCGATCATCACAGCGCTTGGCAATGATTACTCATTTGATATTATTTTTTCCAGGCAAATTGAAGGCCTTGGCCGAGCCGATGATGTTGCGGTGGGGTTATCGACTAGCGGGAATTCTCAGAATGTTATAGAGGGGATCAAGGCCGCGAAAAAGATTGGAATGAAGACGATCTCTTTGGCCGGTAATGATGGGGGTCAGATCGCTCAGCTGACAGATGTCAGTTTGATCGTTCCCTCCCGGAATACCGCGCGCGTGCAAGAATCACATAGCTGTTTAGCGCATATCCTTTGTGAATTAGTTGAAGACTATTTTCAGACATCATGAACACAGAGCATAAGATCGTATCACTTGCTGTACTCAAGAAGAAGATCGCTGCTTCGCGCAAAGCAGGCAAAAGGATCATCTTTACAAATGGGTGTTTTGATCTTATGCACCTTGGGCATATTAGTTATTTAGAAAAGATTAAGTCACACGATAGCGTCTTGGTCGTTGGGCTTAATAGCGATCTGTCTGTTCGCCGTATCAAAGCCGTTGGACGTCCTATTCAGCCGCAGAGAGCGCGGGCTCGTGTTTTAGCCGCTTTGGCCTGCGTGGATTATGTAATGATATTTTCTGATCCTACCCCTTATCAAGTTATTCAAGCCGTGCAGCCGGATGTTTTGGTAAAAGGTGCGGATTGGAAGAACAAAACCGTTGTTGGGGAGGATATTGTAAGGGCGCGCGGTGGCCGTGTGCAGCTTATAAAATATCTTCCTGGCTTTTCAACGACAAATATTGTTAACAAGATTCGATCACAATGCGTCTTGTAGCGGAAAAGAAAGTTTTGCGCGTTTTGGATGCGAATTTTAATCGAGCGAAAGAAGGGTTAAGGGTCTGTGAGGATGTCGCGCGGTTCGTTTTAGACGATCAGTGCTTAACACGACAATATAAAGCGTTGCGGCATGCTTTGTCAGCAGTAGGCTTTTTAACATTGAAACATTCTTTGATTGCTGTGCGCGATAGCCGTCGCGATGTTGGGCGGACCGTCACGACAGCGCCGGAGCTCACGCGCAAGACCGTGAAGGATATTTTCTGGGCGAATTCACAACGCGTGAAAGAATCAGTCCGGGTCCTGGAGGAGTTTTTGAAATTGACGGATCAAAAG
>CAZAOD010000003.1:28170-29055 GCA_964486675.1 uncultured Planctomycetales bacterium
TCAGCGGTAGAATGTCAGCTTCCCAAGCTGAACGTCGCGGGTTCAACTCCCGTCCCTCGCTTGTATCTATTACTATGGTCATGATGATGAGACTTTTTCTTGCTGGGATCGTGGTGGCAAGTGTTATGCTTTCTGGTTGCGCGACGCCTCATGAAGCTATGCGTATGGAGGCTCTTAAGCGGCCAGCGGGTATTTATCATAAGGTCAAACCGAAAGAAACCTTATGGCGTATCTCCAAAGCGTATGGTATTGGCGTTGAAGAGATCGTAAAAGCTAACAGTATTCCGGATGCCGCGCATATTCAGCAGGATCAGCTCATCTTCATTCCCCAGGCGACCGCCGAAAAATCCGTTGTTTCTCGCGAGGAAGCTTTTAGCGACGATGATTTTAAATGGCCGATCCGCGGGAAGGTCGTTTCTTTTTTTGGGGATCCACGATCAAGGTTTGGCGTAAACAACGGGATCGACATCAAGTCTGAGCCTGATCAGCAGGTATTTCCCTCCAGAGGCGGGGAGGTCATCTTCGCGGATCATTTGATCGGTTATGGCCCAACGCTGATCATCAGCCATGGTGACGGTTACCAAACCGTGTACGCGGATAATGCCAAGCTATTGGCTTCTGTTGGTGAGCATGTGACGTCTCAGACAGCTGTAGCGCTTGCATCGGGTCATGGTAGTTTAGCGTCTTTACATTTTGAGATTCGAAAGGATTCTGTAGCGAAGAATCCATTGTATTTTTTGCCATAAAAGGTTAAAGGTATGGATATTGATAAGAATTTTTTTGGGCGACAGGAAGTTCTAAGCCTTCTTAAAAAACGCGTTTTAGACCTTAAAGATGGTTATCGCCAGAATGTTGCTTTCATCGGTCCTGAGCATATCGGCAAGA
>CAZAOD010000003.1:29065-29878 GCA_964486675.1 uncultured Planctomycetales bacterium
ACGTCCTTATTACAGAAATTCATTCATGATCTTGATGACAAAGATTTGATTGTT
Organism: uncultured Planctomycetales bacterium; assembly: GCA_964486675.1. Classification (GTDB taxonomy): domain Bacteria; phylum Omnitrophota; class Gorgyraeia; order Zapsychrales; family Aceulaceae; genus CALGLP01. The sequence goes on from CAZAOD010000003.1 coordinate 29,120, forward strand.
GTTTATGTTCATTTTAAGGGAAAAGATTTTCCATATCTGGCCGCCAATTTTATAACAAGCCTTCTGTATAATTTCGCGAAAAGCGAGAACCTCGCTCTTCATCATGACTTGGCCTTGTTGTTGGAGGCCACGCAGCATCGCCTACCCCAAACCTTTGCCGCTATCAAACAGGTTCAAGCGCTCATAGACAAGAAACGCTTTGATGAGGCTTATGAACATTTGGTGTCCCTGCCAGAGATCTTCACGCTTGAAACGAACAAGTTTTGCGTTATCCTTTTTGATGAGTTCCACTATTTAGATCACTTGGACATCGCCGAAGCTTTTCAAGAGCTTGGCAAGAGGATCATGACCCAAAAACGATGCCTTTATTTCATGGCAAGTTCTTTGCAGGAAGCCGCGCGTAAAATCCTCACGGAAAAGTTGTCACTTTTATTTGGTCATTTTGAGATCGTTGATGTTGAGCCATTCTCTGTGAAGACCAGCAAGGAGTTCATAGAGAGTCATTTGAAAGATGTCCAGATCAAAGATCAGCTAAAAAACTTCTTAGTTGACTTTACCGGTGGGCATCCGCTGTATCTCAATATTTTGATTTCCCAGCTAAACCAGCTGTGCCAGCTTCATCGGCAAGCCGAGATCTTTTTGCCGTTTTTGTCCTATGCTGTCGAGAACACAATCTTTAATCGCTGGGGTGTTTTAAGTCGTCATTTTGAGATTTTGGTTGAAAGTTTATCCTGGCCGAAAGACGATGAGGCAACCTTA
>CAZAOD010000003.1:29888-44474 GCA_964486675.1 uncultured Planctomycetales bacterium
TTTGGCAGAGCAAAAGAACAGTCTTGATGAGATCGTTTGCGCTCATGAACGCAGAAAAAAGACCATCATCAAGCAAAAGTTATCACACCTGATCGAGTTGGGGCTCGTTGAGCGCAGCGGAAGATTTTTTTATTTAAAAGATAAGCTGTTCCGTTATTGGATCAAGTACATCCTTAAGCGTCGGTTGAACTTTGTCGGCTTTGATCCCCAACAAGAGAGGATATTGTTCCGTGAGGAATTTGCGCATAACGTCAACGCTTTTCATTTGGCATCGCAAAAGGATCTCTCGGTGCGCGTGATCGAGCTGCTAAGCTGTTTTAATGATGAAACGTTTTTCGTGCATGGCCGTCGTTATCGCTTGTCGTCTTTTGATAAGTTTAAATCGACAAAAATGGCCATGTCGCCGACAGCAGAAATGGATGTCATTAAGGCCTATGCCCCTGACGGGCCTTGGATCGTGATACTGCACGATAAAGACCTGCCTGAGAACGATATGAACGCCTTGCTCGATGAGATCAAGAAGGTTGAAGGGAAGCCACGCAAACAGGTCATTATATCTTTAAAAGACCTTGGAAATCCTTTGCGCTTGCGAGCCCTTCAAGAGCGCATGTGGATCTGGGATGAAAAGGAGCTTAATTTTTTGCTGAACATATATAACAAGCCATATATCGCGCTATGAAGATCGGGGTTATTTCAGACACGCACTCACGTCCGATCCCTACCTCTGCGGTCGCGGATCTTAAAAAAGTGGATTTTATTATTCACGCCGGTGATATTTGCTGCGAAGAATCTTTGCGTCAGCTCCAGAAAATTAACGAGATCAAAGCTGTGCATGGTAATATGGATGACGGGAAGCTGCGCGGACAGCTTGCGCGTACGCAGTTGATCCCTTGCGGGGCTTTTACGATCGGAGTTTTCCACGGAGAAGGGCATCCTGATCGCTTGTTGGCTTGTGTTCAAAAAGAATTCAAGGATCAGAAGGTTGATGTTGTTGTTTTTGGTCATTCGCATCATCCTTTTAATGAAAAGATCGGGAACATTCTTTTTTTTAACCCTGGAAGCATTACCGATACGGTGTTTGCGCCGTACCGCTCATACGGCATTCTGGATGTTAACGATAAGATCACGGCGACGATCGTGAGGATTGATGAACAATAAGCGTCTTTGGGCTCCATGGCGCTGTGCTTATGTCACGGCGATCGATAAGAAGAAGAAAGGATGCGTTTTTTGTCGCATCCACTCTGAACAAAAGGATAAGAAGAATCTTATTTTTAAGCGCAGTCAGCATTGCTTCGCTGTTTTGAATATTTTTCCATATAACAATGGTCATGCGATGGTGATCCCGTACCGCCATGTCGGGGACTTAAAAAAACTTACAAAGCCTGAAAAGCAAGATCTTTTGGATACATTAGAGTATGCTCAGGATCTCTTGGACAAGGTTTTAAAGCCTCAAGGGTATAATATTGGGATCAATATCGGCCGCTTGGCAGGGGCTGGCTTCCCAGGCCATTTTCATATCCACATTGTTCCCCGGTGGAAAGGGGATGTCAATTTTATGCCCGTAACTGCGGGCACCAAGGTTATTTCGCAATCGATGACAGTTGTCTTTAAGGAGCTATGTCGTGAGGACCAGAGAAGAAATCGAAAAGCTTGAGGATGTTGTTTTAGCCCCTTATGCGATGCACAGCAAGGATTCGGCTGGCCGTTTTTTTGTAGAATCGGACCATCCGACCCGTACGTGCTATCAGCGAGACCGTGACCGCATTGTTCATTTGCGTGCGTTTCGTAATCTTGAATACAAAACTCAGGTTTTTCCGATCTTTGAAGGAGACTATTATCGTACACGGCTTACACACACGATCGAAGTGGCTCAGATCGCTCGCACGATCGGCCGCAGTTTGATGCTTAACGAGGATTTGATCGAAGCGATCGCTTTGGCGCATGATCTTGGCCATCCTCCTTTTGGACACGCTGGAGAAAAGGCTTTGGATGAGATCATGGGCGGGAACAAGCTTGATGAATTCCTTCGATTTGTTTCTCAGGCCAAAGCGAGTAAGGGATTTAACCATAACAAGAGAAGTTTTGAGATCGTTACCAAGGAAAAACGTTATCCGGCTTTTGATGGATTGAACCTGACACGGGAAGTGCTCGTCGGTATTCTTAAGCATAAGACGACTTACGATGCGCCATCATCAGGCGATCATTCGCTCAACGAGTTTCCGACCTTAGAGGCGCAGATTGTTAACGTTGCGGATGAGCTCGCATATTTAAATCATGATATTGATGATGGGTTGGCTTCTGGATATATCCGAAAAGAGGACCTTAGCGCAAGCGCTTTGTGGTCAAGGACGATCGCTGGTCTTCAGCCACCGACACCGATCGGCAACGAGGCCTTGGAGCGGAATTTGATCGTCAAGACCTTAATCGATATTCAGGTTAAGGATCTTCTTGAGACTTCTGATAAAGAGATCGCGCGGCATCGCTTTGCTTGCGTTAACGATGTGAAAAAGACCAGCGATTTCTCAATAAAATTCAGCGCCGTGATGGCGCAGGAGCGCGATGAACTCCAACAGATCCTAAATAAAAAGCTGTATCATCACTACCTGGTCGAGCGCATGACCACAAAGGCTAAGCGTGTGATCCACCGGCTGTTCGATATTTACAGCAGCAACCCCCGTCAGCTCCCGTACGATATTTATGATCCAGATAAAAAATATTCTAAGGAAACAGAAAAAGAGATTATTTGCGATTTCATTGCCGACATGACGGATCGCGTGGCTTTGGAAGAATATCAAAAACTTTCGTAAGGCTTATGAGCCCTCATAGAATCAAATACAATATTTCTTCAAAAGAAAAATACAAGCGCGTTATCGCCGCGGTCCATATGGTTTACCGTCTGGTCAACTCCACGTATAGCACTAAGGAGCTTTTGATTCGTCTCACGCGTATTATCTGTCAACTGGTCGGCGCGAGCTCATCGTGTGTTCACGTTTTGGACGACAAAGGAAAACATTTGAAGTTGATCGCTGTCTTCAACGGCAAGATCAATATTCTTTATGAGCGCAAAGCCGATCTGGCCAAGGCAACCAAGGATGAGCGCAGCGTGGTCAAGGGCGCGACCATTATTCGTGAGCGCTTCATCGGCCTGCCTCTTGTCAGTGAAGAGAACATTGGTGCTATCTTCATGAGGCGCAAGCCAACACAAAAACCCTTTGAGGATTTTGACAGGGAAGTGCTAACGGTTTTGGCTGAAGAGGTCGTTATCGCCGTGCGTAATTTGCAATTGCAAGAGCTTCAGCAGAAGGTTATCCTTGACAGCATCCGATCGATGGGAAAGTTTTTCTCGGAGCAAGGCGTGAAGGAATTTTGTCAGCACGCGCCGGCATATTACAAGATCGTACAATCTTTGGCCCAGAAAATGGGGATGAGTGAGAAAGATATCGAGGCCTTAGAGTACGCGAGCATCCTGCATGATGCCGGCTCTATCGACATCCCGCACCATATTCTACGCAAACAAGGCCGCTTGACACCTGCTGAGTTCAGGGAGATCCGGCGACATCCTGAAAAAAGCGTTGAATTGATCAAACCCGTTGCGTTCTTAAAGCCTGTCCTTCCGGTTATTTTATATCACCATGAACGCTATGATGGCAAAGGTTATCCATCAGGGCTTTGCGCGGATGAGATCCCTTTGGGCGCGCGCGTAATGGCCGTTGTCGATGCCGCAGAGGCTATGATGGTCCATCGGCCTTACAAGCAAAAGGTTTCGCTGCCGCGTATGAGGCAGGAGATCCTAAAAAAGAGCGGGACACAGTTTGACCCAAAGGTCGTTAATGCATTTTGCGAGTTGTGTTCTCAAACAAAATTTAGAAAATACTTGAGCATGGTAGGCTCGTAACCTTATAATATATTTATGGATATTAATTATAAACAAGATCAATTTGAACTATTTTCGAATACCGATAGAAAAGCGTTACCTGAATCGGCTGTGTCGCGTTTTGTTTTGTCGAATGTGACATTGAGTGCGGAAAATATTATTGTCTTGACTGTTTTTATCTTTCTCGCTATTATCGTATCTTTCTCGATCGGTGTTGAGAAAGGAAAACGTGTTGCTTCTGCTCAGCCTGTGGCAGTCGCGCGCAAGATCGCAGTTCAACCAGTCGTAGCTGATCAGCCGGTAGAAAAAAGGAAAGCGATCCAGCCTCAGGCGCCAGCGGCTGTCGCTGTTGACGTTCAGGAAACGGTTAGCGCCTCCAAACAGATGCCTCAAGCTTTGGTTGAGGCATCAGAAAATTTTTATACGGTACAGCTTGCGTCGTTTGTATCCAAGAAGTACGCGGAAAAAGAAGCCGCCGCCTTAGAGAAAAAAGGATATGAAACGTTCGTTGTTTCTAAGGGCAAGCATGTCATTGTCTGTGTTGGCCGCTTTGTTGATTCTCAGGCCGCTAAAACTTTTTTAGGGAAGCTCAAAGATAAATACAAAGATTGTTTAGTAAGGAGATTATAACATGTCCATTCACCCATCATTAAAGATCGACACAGCTGGTGCTCAGCAGAAAACAGTTCTTTCGCGTATTCAGCGCATTAAGGGCTTGATGAAAAAAGGCAAATGGCAAGATAACCAATCTGTGACAGGTTTGCCCAAGACCAAGATCCTGAAGATCAAGACCAAGAAAACAAAGGCCGCCAAAGCTGAGACACCTGCCGCAGCTGCAGGGGCTGAGTCGAAAGCAAAGTAGTTTTTAGATCATTTCTTGTAAGCCCTCGTTCGGGAATAGCTATCGCCTCATGGACATTTATCACTTATTAGCGATCCCACTTATCTTATTCTTTTCTGTTATCCTGCATGAATGTGCGCATGGTTGGGTTGCGTACCGCTTAGGAGATCCTACAGCTAAGCTTGCGGGGCGATTAACGCTCAATCCCTTGCCGCACATCGACCCGATCGGGACTATTGTTGTGCCGGTTCTTCTTCTTTTTATGAGGTCACCGATCGTTTTAGGATGGGCTAAACCTGTCCCGGTTAATTTTATGGCGTTAAGAAATCCCAAGCAAGACATGATATGGGTGGGCCTGTCCGGGCCTCTGGTTAATCTGGCCTTGGCCGCGGCTGCGGCCTTGTTGCTGCGCCTTCCTCTTTCTAGCAACATGAATTATGTTCTACAAACGAGCGTTGTGATCAATTTGGTTTTAGCTGTTTTTAATTTGTTACCCATCCCGCCGCTGGATGGATCACGCTTTGTCATGGGGATCCTGCCTTACTCTTTAGCGCGTTCTTACGCGCAAATAGAGAGGTATGGCATGATCGTCATCTTTTTGTTATTATATTTTCGCATCCTTGATTATATTCTTTGGCCTGTGGTGCGCCTGCTAGGGCGTCTACTTGGTGTTTCATAGAAAGTGATCATATGAAAAAGATCAGCGTTGCTTTAAAAGAAAGAAGTTATCCGATCGTTGTCGGTTCAGGCGCTTTGTCCATGCTGGGACGCATGGCCAAGAACGCCCGCATAGGATCCGACGCGATCGTTATCAGTAATCCAGTGGTGCGTGGGCTTTATGGCTCACGGCTTAAGAGGGTATTGGCGTCCAGCAGTATCAATGCGATTTTCTTGGATGTGGCGGATACGGAAAAAAGCAAATCCCAAAAGACAGCGTTTGAGCTGATCGCCAAGATCGCCAAATTTGATGTCGGGCGCAAGGTATTCATTGTTGCCTTGGGCGGTGGCGTGGTCGGTGATGTTGCTGGTTTTGTCGCGGCGATCTACAAGCGTGGCGTTGCGTTCGTCCAGGTCCCAACAACGTTTTTAGCCCAGATCGATTCCGCGATCGGTGGAAAAACAGCTATCGATCTGCCTGCCGGCAAGAATCTAGTCGGTGCGTTCTATCAGCCGCGTTTTGTGCTCAGCGACATCGCGGTCTTAGGGTCATTGAGCGATCGCCAGCTACGCAATGGCTTAGCAGAGGCGATCAAGTATGGCGCGATCTGTGATCGTTCTCTGTTGCGGTTCATCGAGAAAAATCTTTTTAGGATCTTATCGCGCGATGCTCAAGCCTTGGAATACGTCGTGGCGCGTTGCAGCGCGATCAAGGCGCGTATTGTCGCTAAAGATGAGAGAGAAGTCCTTGGTGTGCGAACGATATTGAATTTTGGTCACACCCTAGGGCATGGTATTGAGACGGCTTGTCGATATGGACGCTATCAGCACGGTGAAGCGGTCGCTTTAGGTATGCGCATGGCGTCCTATCTGTCGGTGCAGAGAGGTTTGCTTTCAAAAAGTGATCATCAACAGCTTGAACGACTTTTGACAGCCGCTGGATTACCATCGGTCATAAAAGGTGTCAGCGCGCGCGCTATCATGGATGCCGCGGCACATGATAAAAAGAATATCTCAAAAAAGAATCGGTTTGTTCTGCTGCAGGGATTGGGCAGGGCTACGGTGCGCGAGGGGATCCCTTGCGCGCTTATTGAGCGCGCGATCCGCCAGGTGAGCGCTTAGAATCCTTCCCGTCTTAGGATCACAACTTCTCCATCATAAAAGACCTTCACGTGATCGCTATAGATCCCCAATATTTTTTTGTTATCGATTGTATCGCCTTCCTTAAGGATGCGGTTGTTAATCAAGGCGACATATCCTTCGCCCATTTGCACGATCCCATTAAGCGTTAAGCCAGCGACTTGATTCTTGGGGGCTGGATCTTTGGCCATGATCTTTGGCGCAGAAAGGGGAGTCGTAGATGATGCTGGAGGCGTGAGCGAAGCGGCTATTGTCTCCTTGTCTTCTGGGGTGGTAGGAAGGATAATTTTTCTTTCTTTAGGGGTAAAAAAGAAAATAAGAGAGAAAACAAGAAGAGAAGCCATGAAGCTCGCGATAATGATCGCTGCTGTGATCTCGGAGAACTTTCCAGATGTCCTCTCAGGACTGATTTCTGGAGCTAAGATTTTCTTTCGATGTTCAAAGTTTTGCTGTGTTTTCTTTAAGGCATCGTTGATGATACTCATGCTACGTGATTTCCTCGATACATTTTTTGATGATATTGTAGTCGATCGTCCATGTCTCAGCGACAAATCCCGCCAAAAGCGCTCGGTCGCAGATGATATTGATTAGCCGTGGCGTACCCATGGAGCAAAGAAAGATCTCCTCTAAGGCTTCATCCGTGAACAATACGTCCTTTTGCGCACCGGCGATGTGAAGGCGGTGCTGGATGTAGCCTTTGAGCTCTTTTTTTTCTAAAGGTTTGATATGGTTGCGAATGGTAATACGCTGATTCAGCTGCCGCAAGGAGGGAAGCCTTAGTTTTTCACATAATTCTGGTTGTCCAACAAGGATGATCTGAAGAAGTTTTTCTTTTTCGGTCTCAAGGTTTGATAAAAGGCGGATCTGTTCAAGCTGGCTGGCTTTAAGGTTTTGGGCCTCATCAATGATCAAAACAACATTGTGGCCTTTGTTCGTTTCCCCTAGCAAGAATTCATTTAAGGCGTTGATGATGGATGCCTTGTTGCTTGAACTTGTCTGGATCCCGAAATCTTTTATAACCATCTGCAAGAGCTGGACTTCAGAGAAATTAGGGTAGAGGATGAACGCTGTCTTCGTTTGTTGATCAAGGCGGTTTAGGAGTGCCCGACAAAGTGTAGTTTTTCCTGTTCCGATCTCACCCGTGATCAAGATAATACCCTTGCGCTGTTGAATTCCATAGACTAAATGAGAGAATGCCTCGGCGTGATACGTGCTGGAAAAGAAAAAAGACGGGTCAGAAGTAACGTTGAACGGGTTTTCTTTAAGCCCGTAAAATTCTTTATACATGGTGCAAATTATAACATGAGGCATATCTTTGGTAAAGGCATTAAAAAGAGAATAAAAGTCGTTGTCAGCAAAATAAATTATGTTATACTTTTATTAGCCACGGGACCTTTTAACAAGGGAAAGTGGCATGTTTTCTTCAGAGAGCAATAATAGCGAAAGACGTAAATACCCAAGAATAGACTTCCGAGAGCCTGTATCATTTCGATTTTCTGGATCCCCAGAGAGCGGAGGGTGCCTGGCAAAGGATATTAGCGAGGGTGGTTTACGGATCAATTTTGAGAATTTTGTGAGGCCTTATACGCCTATGGCGTTTGAATTCCGCTTGACCCAAGGATCCCAGGTGTTCTCGATGAAAGGGCATGTCGCTTGGTCACACCGAGTTCCCTCATCTGACCGCTATCAGCTTGGTATCGAGTTCACGACCCAGGGCGATGATCAGCAACAGAATATCCGTAAGTTCGTGATATCAAATCAGATAAAATAATCTTAAATATAATAATTTTCGTGATTTTTGTGAAGAAAGGAGTACAATTGTACCATGGCAAATGAAGCATCTGCACCACAAGAAGTAGAAGTCGTTAAGAATTGTCCGGCCTGCAAAAAGGCTTTGAAGAAGGCAAAAAAGTATTATCGCAATGGCCATTATTACTGTAATAAGAACTGCTGGTCAAAGGCACAGCAAGCCGCGCAGGGTGAAGACCAAGAAAAAGACAAGTAATTAAAGAGGTAAAATTCTTGATCATGTCGAGCAAGGAAAGGCGACGAAGTCCTCGTATCGAGAACAATATTCCGCTTAAGATATCCAGCGAAGACTTTGATATCGTAACGGAAAGCAAGAATTTAAGCTGTTCTGGGGCTTATTGCACGGTTAGTCAGTATTTAGAGCCCATGACAAAGCTTAAAATACAGCTTCTTCTGCCGCTCAGACGTAATAATAAATTATCCACAAAGAAAGTTTCTTGTTCAGGTGTTGTTGTTCGCACTGAGCCATACCCTCAGCAAAATAATTTTAACGTCGCTATTTATTTTAACGACGTTCAAGACCGCGACAAGAAGGTGATCGCGGAATATATCTCGACCCTTCTTGAGCATCGAAGCTCAAACTGAACGATCATAGATTGAAGGATGATGTAAAATGGAAAGCAATCTGACGGTATCCATAACATATTTTCAGGCTGTTTTATCCTTGGCATTTCAAGTGTGGCTGATCGTTTTTCCGATCATTATCATTAAGAAATTGAATTACATTGTTGATGTTTTGCAGGCGCAGTTCGAGGATGAGGATCGCGACACGCCGCAGGCGTCAGGATAGGATCATCCTGCTGGATGTTCAAAGGGGATTGGGAGTGAAGCCGGTTGATATCTTGTATCAAGATCCATGGTATTTTGTTTTTCATAAACCCGCCGGACTTTTAGTTGTGCCTGCCCCTGATGAAAATAAAACATTGACTGAGATCGTCAATCAGCAATGCCCCTCTCAGAACGGAGAAGGCGCTTTGTATCCTTGCCACCGCTTAGATCGTGATACTTCCGGCGTGATCCTTTTTGCTCGTGGGAAAAGAAATCAGCAGCTGATGATGGATGCTTTTCGTGGACGTTCTGTGAAAAAACAATATATCGCTTTTGCGCATGGACGAATGCGCCAGCAGCATGGCGTGATCGATCGTCCTGTCATGAGCTTTGATGAAAGACGGCATGATCGTTCTGCCAGGCCGAAAGCGGCGATCACAGAATACCGTGTCTTAAAGCAAAAGACCGGCTACAGTATCGTCGAGGTTTTCATTAAGACCGGCCGCAGTAACCAGATCCGCATCCATTTTAGTATGATCGGTCATCCTTTGCTGGGAGAGCGCAAATACGCATTCGCGAAAGATTTTGATTTAAAATTCCGTCGGACAGCGCTGCATGCCGCTTCGTTGGCGTGGCGTCATCCGATCACCACGAAAGATGTGCATGTGCAAGCCCCGCTCGCGCAAGATATGGCGGCGTTTATAACAAATCATTGAAGCGAGAAAAAAAGATGACAAAAGAATTGAGAACATTGACTCTGGATGAATGGGCGTCCTTGTGCCATGGTATCGCTGTAGAGAAGGGTTTCTGGGACGAGAAGAGAAATTTAGGCGAAGCCCTGATGCTGATCGTTACTGAGCTTGCAGAAGCCATGGAATCCTATCGCGTGCAAGATGACGCGAATTTCAAAGAGGAAATCGCGGATACCTTTATCCGCCTGTTCGATCTCTGCGGCGGATTAAAGATCGATATTGCTCGAGAGATTATCAAGAAGACCGAAAAGAACAAAAACCGTCCCTATAAACACGGCAAAATCTGTTAGGAGGATCTTTTATGAAAAGACGCATTCGATCTTTGATGTTGATCAGCACATTGGTTTTAGCAGGATGCATAACGGTTCAGATGCCCCAATATCTTAAGGACAAGAATCCTTATCGTCAGGAATTTTACACGAGTTATGATAAAGCCTTGGCCGCGACGACACACGCGCTCGAACGGCTTGGCTGGAAGATCACTCGAGAGGTTAATCCGGTTGTTTTTGAGAGCGATAAAGCGGCCGCGGAAGCGCAACCCCATCAGGTGATATTGTTCACGAACGTACGCCAGACATCCATGCTTTTAAGTTCCCGCTATACGATGCTCAACGTGTTGATCAAGGAGAACAAGGAAAAAGTCGAGATCGAGGTCCGCTATTATTCCGTTCTTTCCGTGGCGATCAAGAACATGGAAAGCTATAAGAATGATGGGCTTGTTCATAAAGTTTTTGCCGAGATCGAGAAGTCCCTTAACAGCGCGAACGCAAAATTGTAAGCGATCGTGCGGAAGATCGCTGCGGCATGAATCGTTTTGTCTTAAAAAGTCCTTTTAAGCCTGTTGATGAACAGCAAAAAGCCGCGCAACAGATCATTACCCATCTGCGTCAGGATATCCCCGCCCAGATCCTATTGGGAGTGACAGGAAGCGGTAAGACATTCACGCTTGCGAATGTCATTGAAGCCGTGAACCGTCCGGTCCTGGTGATCTCTCACAACAAAACTCTGGCAGCTCAGCTATACGGCGAATTTAAGGAATTCTTTCCGGACAACGCTGTTGAGTACTTTGTCAGCTATTATGATTATTATCAGCCGGAAGCGTATATCCCCCAAACAGATGTCTATATCGAGAAAGATGCTTCGATCAACGACCAGCTGGATCAGTTGCGTTTAGCCGCGACCACATCGCTGATCACGCGTCGAGATGTGATCATCGTGGCAAGCGTTTCGTGTATCTACAACCTAGGCTCTCCAGATGATTATAAGGAATTATTGCTTTGGCTTGAAAAAGGCCAGACATCGGACCGCGATGAGGTGCTGCGTCAGCTTTTAGATATTCAATATGAGCGCAACGACTATGAATTGACCCGCGGAAAATTTCGCGTGCGTGGAGATGTTGTTGAGATCTTCCCAGCTTATCGACGGGACGCGGTCAGGGTGGAGTTTTTCGGGGACAAGATTGAGCGTATCGCGCAGATTGATCCTATTTCGGGAAAGGTTTTGGTCAGCTTGGAAAAGATCGCTGTCTATCCTGCTAAACATTTTATTATGCCTTCGCAGACGATCGAAAACGGTATTGCTCTGGTCAACAAAGAACTGCAAGAGCATGTAGCGTTCTTAAAAGCAAAAGGGAAGCTCGTTGAGGCGCAGCGATTGGAATCGCGGACACGTTATGATATGGAGATGCTGCGAGAGGTGGGTTATTGCCATGGCATCGAGAATTATTCCCGCCCCTTATCGGGACGTCCACCGGGAAGTCGTCCGTTCACGTTGATCGATTATTTCCCGAGAGATTTTTTGACGATCATCGATGAGTCGCATGTAACGATCCCTCAGCTTAACGGTATGTACGAAGGCGATAAGGCGCGCAAGCAAACCTTGGTTGAGCATGGATTCCGCCTGCCGTCTTGCTTGGACAATCGCCCTTTGAAGTTCACAGAGATCCAAGACGTAATCGGCCAGCGTATTTATGTGTCGGCAACACCCGCTTCGTTTGAGCGCAAGGAAAGCAAGGAGCATATCGTTGAGCAGATCATCCGGCCGACAGGGATCGTGGATCCGCTGATCAGCATTCGTCCCAGCAAAGATCAGGTTAGAGATCTGGTTTATGAGATCAAGCAGCGTGTCAAAAAAAGTGAACGCGCGCTTGTGACCACGATGACCAAGCGAATGGCTGAGGATTTGGCGGCATACCTCGAGAAACAAAAGATCAAGGTTAAATATATGCATTGCGATATTGAGACCATTGATCGTGCTAAGATCCTGCAAAATCTGCGCATGAAGAATTTCGATTGCTTGGTCGGGGTTAACCTGCTGCGTGAAGGATTGGATCTTCCGGAGGTTTCATTGGTGGCGATCTTGGACGCGGATAAGGAAGGTTTTTTGCGCTCGCAGACATCTTTGATCCAGGTTTCAGGGCGGGCCGCGCGTCATGTCAACGGCATGGTTATCATGTATGCGGATAAGATCTCCGCGGCCATGAAGGCTACGATCCAAGAATGCGAACGCCGACGCGCCATTCAGCTGGCGTACAATGAGGCGCACAAGATAACGCCACAGACCATCCAAAAGGCGATTCGCCAGGGGATCGAGCAGTACAGCAAGGCCGACGAGATCGTTGATGAGGTTGTCGGGCAAGATGGTGAAGAAAGAGCCTTGCAAGAACTGATTGTGGATCTTGAACGCGACATGGAGCTTGCGGCACGTAATCTGCTGTTTGAAAAAGCGGCCCTTCTTCGGGATAAGATCAAGGAGTTAAAAAAGTATGGGCATGTGGAACGAAAAAAATAATTGGGTGTCCCTGGGAGTCTTAGCGGTCGTGGTCTTCGTGGTATTTGGCAACGCGCTTTTTAATGGTTTTGTTTATGACGACCATTATCTGATTAAGGACAATGAGTTTATCCGTGACTTCTCTAATCTCCCTGAGATTTTGACCAGTGATGTCGCGGTCGTGACGCCTATCGCCAAGCCTAGTGGTTATTATCGTCCGGTTTCGATGCTCTTTTTAATGGTGATGTATAAGGTTTGGGGGTTGAACACTTTCGGGTTGCATTTGACCAGCCTGCTTTTGCATCTGGGCAGCACATGCCTTGTCTTTTTAATGATCAGCCAGATAGCTTTGAGCAAAAAAATAGGCTTGATAACAGCGCTTATCTTTGCGGTTCACCCTGTTCATGTAGAAGCGGTCACGCCGATCTTTAATTATATGGGCGTTCTGGCGTCTTTTTTATCATTATTTTCGTTTTGGTTCTTTCTAAAGAATGTCAAGACCAGGCGTAAGAAATATTTCTTATTTTCTGTTATTTTCTGCTCTTTCGCGATCTTTGCCAAGGAAGAGGCGATCGTGCTGCCGGCTATTTTTGTTCTTTATGATCTTTATTTTATCGCGGAATTTCGCTTGAAAGATCTGGCATGCCGGTTGATGCGGTACGCGTGGTTCGCGCTGCCGGCAGTCTGTTATATAGCGGCCAGAATTGTCGTGATGCAGAAAGCCGCGGCATTAGGTTTCTGGCATATGAATTTAGGATTTAATATCATTTCGGATGGCGGGGTCTTGGCTCAGGTGGTCATGTTCGCGAAAACATTTATGAACTATTTCTGGATCCTGATCTTTCCTTTTCGTTTATCGGCCTTCCATCTTTTACCGCAGCCAGAAACGCTTTCAGCGGCAGAGATCTTTCTGTCTTTTTTTATTGTCGGCAGCGTTTTGGTTTTCGCGATAATGATGGCCAAACGCTACCGCTTGGCATCTTTCTTCATTCTTTTTTTCTTCATCACCAGCTTTATGATCTCAAATATTATTCCGATCGGGGGATTATTTGCGGAAAGGTTTATGTATCTTCCTTCGGTTTCCTTTTGTTTCTTTTTGGCATGGATGATCGTAGAGGCTTCTAAGTGTCTATCGAAGCATGATGCGCGTCAAGAGCAGATGATTTTAGGGGCAGGGCTTGTTATCATCTTAGGGCTGTATGGACAGGCGGCCGCGTCGCGCAATTATATTTGGCGCAACGATGTGATCCTGTGGTCTGACACCGCGCGGAAAACACCGCAAAGTTACCGTCCGTTCTTATATCTCGCGGATGCTTACGCCTATCATGGTGATGTGTACGCGGCCAAGGCTTTGGCCGCGTATCAGCAAGCGCTTCAGCGTCCAGGGGCGCCTGAACTTCAGATCCGGCATTCTTTGGGGCGCTTGTATGGGGTTGTCGGTCAATATGATCTCGCGCTCAAGGAGCTTGAAACCGCGTTTGCCTTAGGCGGCCCTTCCGCGGTCGTGTATTACAATTTTGGGATCACGTATTATTTTCTGGGGCAATACGAGAAAGCCTTGGCTTATTTTCAGGCTGGGCAAGATATAGACAAAAATTACTTTTGGCTTTATTATGGAATGGGCTTGGCCTACCAGAAGCAGGGAAAAATAAATACAGCACGGGATATGTTCACGCGGGCTTTAGAGATCGAGCCGCGTTTTAAGATCGCTCAAACAGCTTTAGAGAGGCTCTAATGTTCACATCCAATGAAAAATATATCTTAACGGCGGATATCGGCAATACGATGACATCTCTGGTTGTCTTCCAGGGAGCGCGCGCGATCGATCGCCACAGGATCGAGACGAGCGTGAGCCGAAAGGTTTTTAGCCAGAATATGGCCAGGATCCTCAAGGCTCTGAAGCGAAAATATCCTAAGCTTTCCGTTGTCCTTGTTTGCAGCGTTGTCCCCTCCGCGTTGCAGCGTGCGCAAAAGGT
>CAZAOD010000003.1:44484-58431 GCA_964486675.1 uncultured Planctomycetales bacterium
AAAAGGTTTTTGCGCGCTCGTTTAAAGGAACAGTGCTTGTGGCTGGAAAAAATCTGCGTATTCCGATCAAGAATAATTATCGCGCGGTTCGTCAGGTCGGCCAAGACCGCTTGGCGTGCGCGTACGCGGCCAAAGTGCTGTATGGGGTGCCGGCTATCGTCATTGATTTTGGAACAGCGCTGACCATGGATATCGTTTCCGCGCAAAGCGCGTATGAAGGGGGAGTCATTGTTCCCGGCATCCGTTTGTCCTTGAGGGCCTTGGCGGAACATACCGCGCTTTTACCGCAAGTCAAGATCCAAAAGCCATCCTATTTGATCGGCCGTAACACGCAGGAAAGTATTTTAAGCGGCATGTTCCATGGATACACCGCGCTGATCGAAGGTTTAGTCGCTAAGATGAAAAAACAACTTGGCAAACGCGCCCTTGTGGTCTTGACAGGCGGCTATGGGAATTTTATGGGAACATCGCTTAAACGCTGTGTGGATAAACTTGAACCCGATCTTGTCCTTAAAGGATTGCTGCTGGCTTTCTGTGCGACCAAAGATTGATATCTTTATCCTTGTTGTCATCGGTGCTGTTTTTCTCAATAGCCTCGCGTGGATATTTTCCGTTCCTTTTAATGGCGCTCCAGATGAATATGATCATTATCGCCTGGCTGCTTTTGTGGCCGCGCGCAATCGTATCCCAGTTTTGCCGCTGGATCAGGATTTTTATTTTTCATCGATCGCCACACGCCTTCCGATTACTGATGAGATTGTCGCGCATCACCAACAGTCGGGTATGTTTCAGAATATTTTTTTGTATGAATTAAAGCCTGTTTATATGATGTGGCCTTGCGGCCCGCATATCCTTATGGGTATGTTCTTGAAGCTTGGGTATTTCTTCCCGGGGGTCCCAATTTTTTATTTTGCCAGATTTTTATCCGCGCTGTGTGCCGTTGGGATCGTCTTGCTGGTTTACGATATCGCGAAGAAGCTGCGCCCCGACGACCGAGCATTTCAGAAGCTATCCACTATATTCGTTGCGTTCTTGCCGCAGTTCACTTTTTTAAGCGCTTATATGAACCCGGATATCGTCACCGTTTTTGTCGCGACCTTGATCGTGAGGCTTTGGTTTTACGCGCTGGATACGCGCTGGTCCGCGCGCGCGGCGGTCGCTCTAGGAGCGGGGTTGGGATGCGGGATCCTGTCAAAGATATCCGGTTACAGCGTTATCGCGGCGAGTGTTTTATTCCTTCTTTTTTCTCTGCCTCGCGAAAGGCGCTGGCGTTTTTTAGCGATCGCTGGCAGTGTTTGCCTGGTGACCAGTGGATGGTTTTTTGTGCGTAACGCTGTTTTGTACGGGGATCTTTTCGGATACGCTGTATACACGCAGCGGTTAAAAGAATTTCTGGCACAGGCGCCGGCTTTTGTTGTTGAGCGCGATATTTTTTCTTTTCTTAATCAAGCGGGTTATCGTTGGAGCGTTGGATATCTTTTGTATTTTTGTTATTCATCATTTTGGGGTGTGTTTGGCTGGATGACGATCCAGCTGCCGCGGTTATTGTATATCCTCGCGGGAGGATTGCTCACGGCCGGGGTCATTGGGGCTGGAACAGGGTACGCGCGAAAAAAGATCGCTTTTCCAGAACATATTTTTATTTTTTTGTTGATAGCGATCGCGCTTGAGATCGCATCCATTATCGCGTATGTCATGATGATCAAATACCAGCCGCAAGGCCGCTATCTGTATCCTGTGATCGCGCCTATCGCGGTGATCTTTTCCGTCGGGATCCTTCAGTTCGCGCGTCCGTATTTGCGCGCGGGCGTTATCGTGCTGGCCTGTTCTTTGTTCTTGATCGGGCTAAATATTTTCTCCTTTTTATATTGCCATGCCGTGCGTTATTTTTTGCCATGGGCATAAAAAAACTTGACAACAAAAAATTTTTTTTGTATATTTAGCACTCGTAAATTAAGAGTGCTAACCTTAAGTTCAACATTTAACAACACAATCAAGGAGGTAGAGGAATGAACATTCAACCATTGGGCGACAGAGTTATTGTGCGACCGCTGGCGGCTGAAGAAAAGACCAAGGGCGGCATCATCCTTCCGGACACAGCAAAGGAAAAGCCTCAAGAAGGCGAAGTCGTTGCTGTCGGCAAAGGCAAGGTCCTTGAGAACGGCAATGTCCAGGCTTTAGAATTAAAGAAAGGCGATCGCGTGCTCTACGGTAAGTATAGCGGCACAGAGATCAAGACCAAGGATGGCGAAGATCTTTTGATCATGCGCGAAGAAGATGTGTTAGCTGTTATCAATGTCGAAAAAGGCAAGAAATAATTTACCATTTAACCTGTCTTAGCGAAGGAGCGAAGCAATGGCAAAACAATTACTTTTCAATGAGGAAGCAAGACGCAAGCTTCTGGTAGGCGTTGAGCAGTTGGCAAAGGCGGTCAAGGCTACCTTAGGTCCTAAAGGACGCAATGCCGTTCTTGATAAAAAATTTGGTTCACCGACCATCACCAAAGACGGCGTCACGGTCGCAAAAGAGATCGATCTTAAGGATCCTTTTGAGAACATGGGCGCTCAGATGGTCAAAGAAGTCGCCGAGAAGACATCTGATTTGGCCGGTGACGGTACCACAACAGCGACAGTATTGGCAGAATCCATTTATCGTGAAGGTCTAAAGAACGTGACCGCGGGCGCTAATCCTATGGCCTTAAAGCGCGGTATCGATAAGGCAGTTGAAGCGGTCATCAAAGAGATCGAAAAAGCTTCCAAAAAAGTCGACAGCAAGAACAACAAAGAAGTCGAGCAGGTCGGCACCATCGCGGCTAACGGCGATGTCACGATCGGCAAGAATTTGGCTGAGGCTTTTAGCGTTGTTGGTAAAGATGGTGTTATCACGGTCGAAGAATCCAAGACCATGAAAACAGAGCTTAAGGTTGTCGAAGGGATGCAGTTCGATCAAGGATATCTTTCTCCATACTTTTGCACCGATATGGAAAAGATGGAATGCGAGCTTGAAGATCCTTTGATCTTGATCTACGAGAAGAAGATCTCCAACATCAAGGACCTCGTTCCAGCTCTTGAGCAAGTTGCCAAATCCGGCAGACCGATCCTTATTATCTGCGAAGAAGTTGAAGGAGAGGCCCTTGCCACATTAGTTGTGAATAATTTACGTAAGACATTGGTCTGCGCTGCCGTCAAAGCCCCAGGCTATGGTGACCGCCGCAAGGAAATGCTTGTTGATATCGCAAAACTTACAGGCGCGAACGCGATCACTGAAGACCTCGGCCTTAAGCTGGAAAATATTTCCGTTAAAGACCTTGGTTCCGCCAAGAGGGTAAAGATCGACAAAGAAAATACCGTGATCGTTGACGGTGCCGGCAAAAAAGAGGACATCAAGGCCCGCATCGCCCAGATCAAGAACCAGATCGAAAAAACAGATTCCAGCTATGATAAAGAAAAGCTCCAAGAGCGTTTGGCAAAGCTTTCCGGTGGCGTGGCTGTGATCAATGTCGGCGCCGCGACGGAATCTGAAATGAAAGAAAAGAAAGCTCGTGTTGAGGACGCGCTTCACGCGACCCGCGCCGCTTTACAAGAAGGCATTGTTCCTGGCGGCGGTGTAGCGCTTTTGCGTGCTATTCCGGCGTTGGATAAACTCAAGCTTGAGGATGATGAGCAAACAGGTGTCGCGATCGTCAAGCGTGCGATCGAAGAACCGATCCGCCAGCTATGCGCTAACGCGGGGTTGGATGGATCTGTCATCGTTCAGAAGCTTAAGGAAGAAAAACAAACAACAGTTGGTTATGATATCAACAGCGATAGCTATGTGGATATGTTCGAGTCTGGCGTTGTGGACCCAGCTAAGGTTACACGCACAGCGCTTCAGAACGCATCCAGCATCGCGTCATTGCTGTTGACAACTGAAGTATTGGTGACCGATATCCCTGAAGAAAAACCAGCTATGCCAGCAATGCCAGGCGGTATGGGCGGAATGGGTGGCGGTATGGGTGGGATGTATTGATAGGCAGGGATTAGTGAAAAGTATCTAGTAACTAGTAGGGCAAGGGTCGCACGCGACCCTTGCCCTTTTTCATTTGTTGTGCAAAAATTATAGTTAAGTAGTGGTTCCCGGGAATTGAAAGATAGGCAGAAAGGTTGTTGGTTTTTTGGAATTTGTTTAGCTAAAGGAGACATATGAGGAAGTTATTTTTTTTATTTCTTTTTGTTTTTAGTCTATGCAGCTGTAGTAAAGTCACAGGAAATACCCCGCATGGTTATTATGAATATGATTCTGGAGGCTGTATTGAGGCCGTTGGGATGTGGGATTTCTCTCCCGATATGCGGAAGCACGCGACAAGAGTGATATGCTTAGAAAACCTCAGTGTCTGTTCGGATTCCAGAGCTGAAATCATAAAAGGCGTATTAGATTCCGATTTAATTATCTGGAAAGTAGATGCATGGAATGATCATTTTATTTCCGCAGTTGTTAATATGCGAGCTGGATATTTAAAACAGCGATTATGCGTTGACAGGAAATTAGAAAAAGTTTTTATTCTGAAGTCAGAGGAATCTCAATGTGTCAATTTTGAAGAAGATGAGGTTGCTCTCACAATGATTAATCCATTGAAGTGAAGGGATAAGAATCCCAAAACGTTTCTGAAAAAACCCCAGAAAACCCCAGAACGTTTCTAGGTAAACGATTGAAGAAATAGGTGATAGTATCTAGTATTTAGTATTTAGGTGAATTAGCGATTAGATGCTAATGGCAAATCTCCACTTAATTTTTTTCTACAAGAAAAGAAGGGGACAGTCCCCTCTAAAACCCCAGAACGTTTCTAGGTAAATCATTGGCAGGTAAGTAGTTTTGCCTGTTCCTCACCTTTGCGTTAGTTATATTCTCATTTGCTTCTCGCTTTCAGCTCGAAGTAAATGTACATGAGAATAGATTGTTCATGTACATTTATTTTTCCTCTGGATTTTTTCCATCCAATCGGTACAATAATCCCAGGTATTGTATTGGCATAATTAATCAACGGAGGGTTAGTCGTGGTCACAGTCAATGAGTATTTTGAAGGGAAGGTAAAGTCGTTGGTCGTTAATTCAGCTGAAGGTAAGAAAACCGTGGGTGTTATTGAGCCGGGCGAGTATGAATTCAATACTGACGGTCCGGAAGCCATGACGGTTGTGGCCGGTACGATGTCCGTTTATTTACCGGCATACAATGAATGGGAAGATTTTGGTGCGGGATCATCCTTTGACGTTCCGGCCAAGTCAGTCTTCAAGGTCAAGACGACCGAAGACGCGGCCTATCTTTGCGAATATAAATAGTTTTTGTGATTCTTGGTTACGGTAGAAAAGGGAGGCATGCAAATGAAAAGCTTTGAGCAGAAGATCATTTTGTTGCTTGCTATCTTTTTGTCCTTGTCTTTGTTTTCTGCGACCAACGGGTTTTGCCAAAGAGAGATCTTGGATGATCCTTTTCAAGACGATACAGGCGAGAAGCTTGGGCTTACCTGGGGGAAGGAAAGACATGATGATCGTTTTGGGATTGACCTGGTAGGCTGTCATGGAAGACCAAGCACCGAACTTGAGAGTTCATGCAATGCGTATGTAGGCGATACCCCGTGCAGCAGAGCGCTGCCTGTTCTGTGCGTAAAAAAGACAGGAGCCCCAAGGCCAGGATATGAGGTCGACAGCTCAGATCATAGCTGGGTAAAAGAATCTTACCGCGGATGGCTTGAAGGAGAACTTCAGCTCACGCCTCCTGTTGTTGGAAATACACTCACAAGTCTTGATCAGGCCAATGACCTATGTAGCCGTCAATTTGGGCCCGGGTATCGTATGGCTGAATTTCACGATGGAAGATGGGTCAAAGAAATGAGTGAGCAGAGATTCTTTGGTGACAGCTGGCCTGAGGACACAAATGAAGGTGGTTGGAACTTCTGGGGTTATGGCAATATTAGCGGAGAAAGCAGGTTTTGGGTTTATATAAGAGACCAGCAGGCAAATTGCTGGACAGAGGATCGGGCCAAGCAAATAGAGCTTTATAAAAAACAGCTTCAGAAAGGTCACGATTTAGATTGGATATCTCCTTCCGCTAAAGAGGGGCTGACCCCGTGATTTTCTGGTAAAAGAAGTTGAAGATGTCAAAAAGGAACGGATAAAACAAAGGTGATGGCTGTTTACAGCCATCACCTTTTTTATTATTGACATTTTTATACTATATAAGTATATTGTATTATTCACTTTTTACCGTTAGTAAGGCAATTTTAGGTTCTAAAATCTTAAGAGGAATTCCCAATTCGGCTGCTAGGCCGCAGCCTCAAGGGATTAATTCACACGGTTGACTTGACGTCACTGTCGGGTGACGTAAGTCAAGTGTTCATTGAAGGAGGTAGTTTCATGGCAGAGTGGATCGGAATTGAACGTAGAGCAAGACGATGCTATGGTTTTGATGAGATCGCCTTAGTTCCTGGCCGTCAAACCGTTAACCCCAATGAAGTTGATATCAGCTGGACCTTAGACAAAATGAAGTTCAAGATCCCGATCATGGCTGCGGCCATGGATGGGGTGGTAAGCGTCGACTTCGCGGTCGCCATGGGAAAACTCGGCGGTATCGCGGTCCTTAATCTCGACGGTGTCCAGACCCGCTATGAAAATCCTAATGAAGTTTTAAAGCAAATTGCCGATGCCACACCAGAGCATGCCACTAAGCTCTTGCAAGATCTGTATCTTCCGCCCATTCAGGAAAAATTGATCGCCAAGAGAGTTGACGAGATCAAAAAAGGCAAGGTCCCGGCTTTCGTTAGCTGTATCCCTCAGAATGCCAAACGTTTTGGCGCCATTGCTCAAGAAGCTGGTTGCGATGTCTTTGTAGTCCAATCCACGGTCGCGACGGTCAAGCACGTTTCCACGGAGTACAAAGTTTTAGATATTAAGAATTTTTGTGAAGAAATGAAAACCCCTGTTATTTTAGGCAACGCGGTCACCTATGAGGTGGCCCTGGAGCTCATGGAGCAGGGGATCGCTGGCCTGCTTGTTGGTGTTGGGCCAGGCGCTGCGTGCACCACGCGCGGCGTTTTAGGTATTGGTGTTCCTCAGATCACCTCCACCGTTGACTGCGCGGCGGCGCGAGATCATTTTTACAAGAGAACAGGACGCTATATCCCAATCATTACCGATGGCGGTATGCGCATCGGCGGTGAGATCTGTAAAGCCTTTGCCGCTGGCGGGGACGCGGTCATGGTCGGCTCTGCCTTCGCCAAAGCGCAAGAAGCTCCAGGACGCGGTTATCATTGGGGCATGGCGACATCGAATGCCAATCTTCCTCGAGGAACGCGCGTGAAAGTCGGCACCACAGGAACGCTTAAGCAGATCCTATTAGGGCCGGCACAGGTGGATGACGGCTCGCAGAATTTAGTCGGCGCTCTTCGCACATCTATGGGATCATTGGGCGCGAGCAACATCAAGGAAATGCAGGACGTTGAGATCATCATCGCTCCTTCGATCCAGACCGAGGGAAAGGTATTCCAGATCGGCCAGCGTATCGGCATGGGAAAATAATTTAGAATTCAGAAAAAAGAAGTCAAACGTCAAAGCGCAAAACTCATAGCGCGAACCACAAAAAGGCGGTTGAAGACATGAGAAGTAAAGACATCATTTTGGTTTTGGACTTTGGGTCGCAGTACACGCAGCTGATCGCCCGCAGGGTCCGCGAAAGCAAGGTTTTTAGCAAGATCGTTGCGTACAATATTACCCCAGAGGAGATCGCCAAGATCAATCCTAAAGGTCTTATCTTCTCAGGTGGTCCGATGAGCGTTTATGATAAAGGAGCACCTTTACCACACAAGGATATCTTCAAGCTGAAGCTGCCGATCTTAGGTATTTGTTATGGCGCCCAGCTCATTACGCATATGCACGGCGGCAAGGTTGACAAGACCCAGGAGCGTGAATACGGGCGCGCGGAACTTTTTATCGATAGCCCTAAAGATATTTTTTATAATTTGCCTAGCAACATCACATCCTGGATGAGCCATGGCGATGAGATCAAAAAACTCCCCGCGGGATTCCGTTCTATCGCGCACACGCTCTCAACGCCCAACGCGGCGATCGCTAATCCTCAGAAAAAGATCTATGGCGTTCAGTTCCATCCCGAAGTTGTCCATACCCAGCGTGGGACACAGCTGTTGACCAATTTTGTTTTTCAGGTCTGCGGATGTTTGGCCCGCTGGACTATGGACAAATTCATCAAGGAAAAGATCAAAGAGATCCGTGAGACCGTTAAAGATAAAAAGGTCGTCATGGGCTTAAGCGGCGGCGTTGATTCATCGGTCGCGGCTGTCTTGCTGCATCAGGCGATCGGCAAGAATTTGCATTGTATCTTTGTCGACAATGGGGTGCTGCGCAAGAATGAGGTCGCTTCTGTCGAGAAAACGTTTAAGACGAACTTTAAGATGAATTTAGTGTGCGTGGACGCGCAAAAAAGGTTCTTGCAGAGATTAAAGAACGTCACGGATCCTGAGCAAAAACGCAAGATCATCGGCGATGAATTCATCAAAGTCTTTCAGGAGGCCGCCAGCCGCAGCAAGAGTTTTGAATTTTTAGGCCAAGGGACATTGTATCCAGATGTCATTGAGTCTTTTTCGCCGATCGGTGGCCCATCGGCCACGATTAAGAGCCATCACAACGTTGGTGGATTGCCGAAAACAATGAAGCTTAAGCTCGTAGAACCTTTTCGTGAGCTCTTTAAGGATGAAGTTCGTCAGATCGGAAAACATTTAGGTGTTCCGGACACGATCATCAAGCGCCAGCCGTTCCCTGGTCCTGGTTTAGCCATTCGTATCGTTGGCGAAGTCACAAAGGAAAGGCTGGATATCTTGCGTGAAGTAGATGAAAGGGTCCTGGAAGAGATCCGAAAAGCTGGGCTTTATGAACAGGTCTGGCAGTCATTCGCTATTTTGTTGCCGATCAAATCCGTTGGCGTTATGGGCGATCAGCGTACGTATGAGAACGTAGCGGCGATCCGTTGCGTTAACAGTGTTGATGGTATGACCGCGGATTGGGTTCATTTACCACATGATCTTCTGGGCCGTATCGCGAACCGTGTCATCAATGAAGTACCGGGTGTCAATCGCGTTGTTTATGATATCAGCTCAAAGCCTCCGGCTACGATCGAGTGGGAGTAGTGCGCTGTAAAATTTTATAAGAGCGCACAGAGCAATTGAGCAATAGATAATCGAACAATTGATAAGCAAAAGCTCAATTGCGGTCTATTTTCGATTGTTCGATTGTTCAAGGTTTTTTAAATTGAAACCCAGGGAGCGTAATCCTTGGCCTAGAACATGTACCATACTGATTTCGTCCACCTTCATGTCCACACGCAGTACAGCCTCTTAGACGGCGCTTGCCGTATCCCCGAACTTTTAAAAAAAGCTGTTGAATGCCGCATGCCCGCTTTAGCGATCGCGGACCATGGGAATATCTTTGGCGCTATTGAATTCTATCAGGCGGCGGTCAAAGCCGGTGTCAAGCCTATCATCGGATGTGAATGCTATATCGCTCCGGGCAGCCGATTTGATAAAAGCCCCGCGCAGGGTAAAAGAGGTATTTCGCATCTTGTCCTTTTTGCCAAAGATGAGCAGGGCTACCGCAATCTTTTAAAGCTTGTTTCCGCGGCGTACCTAGAAGGATTTTATTACAAGCCAAGGATGGATAAAGAGATCTTGTCGCGCCATGCACAGGGGCTTCTGGCAACATCCGCTTGTCTAAAAGGGGAAGTCGCTTGGACGTTGCGTAATGAAGGATACAACGCGGCCTTGAAGGCAGCAGATGAACTTGAGCAGATCTTTGGCAAGGGCAATTTTTATTTAGAGATCATGGAGAACGGCATCCCTGAGCAAAAACCGGTCAACGAAGGACTGATCAAGATCAGCAAGGAGTTGAATATTCCCTTAGTTGCCACCAACGATGTCCATTATCTCGAGCGTCCGCAAGCTGCCGCCCATGAAGCGCTTCTTTGCGTGCAAACGCAGACGACATTGGATGATCCCAATCGTATGCGCATGTCCAGTGATGAATTTTATTTTAAAAGCCCGGAAGAGATGAAAAAGGCTTTTTCCTACGCGCCTGACGCTGTCACGCGTACGGTCGAGATCGCTGAAAAATGTAACCTCGAACTTGATTTTAAAAAGATCCACTTGCCTCGTTATGATATCCCCACAGGCCAGCCCAAGGAAGAATACCTGTTGCATTTGTGCCAGGAGGGATTGAAGAAACGCTTTAAAGAGGTAACCCCTGACATTGAACAACGCCTCACGCACGAACTATCCATTATCAAAAAGATGGGATTCATCAGCTATTTTCTGATTGTGTGGGATTTTATTCATTTCGCGAAACAAAATGGGATTCCTGTTGGCCCTGGCCGAGGATCAGCGGCTGGAAGCTTGGTCAGCTATCTTCTGGGGATCACGGACTTGAATCCGTTGCGTTATGGGCTTTTGTTCGAGCGCTTTCTAAATCCTGACCGTCTGGGGATGCCGGATATCGATATTGATTTCTGCTACGAAAGACGTCCGGAGGTGATCGAATACGTTACCAATAAATACGGTAAAGATTCTGTGGCGCAGATCATTACTTTTGGAACGATGCAGGCGCGCGCGGCTATCCGTGATGTTGGACGTGTTATGAGCATGCCTTATCCGGATGTGGATAAGATCGCGAAGTTAATTCCCAACGAACTTAAGATCACCATCGAAGAATCTTTAAAGCGTGAACCACAATTGCGGGAACTTTGCGACCAGAGTGAGCAGGTCGCGAAATTGATCGAGACCGCCAAAGTCCTTGAAGGCCTCAATCGCCATGCCTCTGTGCACGCCGCGGGAGTTGTGATCTCGGATAAGCCTTTGACCGAACATGTGCCACTCTTTAAGACAAGCGACGATCAGATCACGACCGGCTATGATATGAACGGGATCGCCAAGATCGGGCTTTTGAAGATGGACTTTCTGGGGCTTAAGACCTTGACCGTTATCGATAAGACCATAAAGCTTGTCAAAGTTATTAAGGGCGTGGATGTGGATGTCAACAATGCGTCACTGGATGATGTGAAAACGTATGAGCTCCTTGGCCAGGCGAACAGTTTTGGTATTTTTCAATTGGAAAGTTCGGGGATGCGAGATCTTTTAAAACGTATCAAGCCGAATCAATTCGAGGATCTGGTGTCTATCTTAGCGCTTTACCGTCCAGGGCCGATCGGAAGCGGCATGTTGGAAGATTATATCCGGCGCAAAAGGGAAGGCCAGCAGATCCGCTATGATCATCCCAAGCTTGAGCCGATCCTTAAAGATACTTATGGCATTATTATTTTTCAAGAGCAAGTTATGAGGATCGCTAGTGATTTGGCGGGATTCACGATGACACAAGCGGATCATTTGCGCAGCGCGATGAGCAAAAAGAAAACTGAGGTCATGGATAAGATGCGCGCGGATTTCGTATCGGGGTGCAAAAAAGCATCTAATATTAAGGAGCCTTTGGCCAACCGCTTGTTCGACCTCATTGATTATTTCTCAGGATATGGATTTAACCGCAGTCATTCGGCCGCGTATGCCCTAATCTCATATCGTACTGCTTATCTGAAGGCCAATTTTCCAACGGAATTCATGTGCGCGCTTTTGACCTCAGAAAAGGACAATACCGATAAGATCGTCGAATACGTGAAAGAGTCCGAGGCTATGGGTATTCAGATCACGCCGCCGGATATCAACGCAAGCCAGAAAGAATTTAGCGTCGAAGGTGAGAGCGCGATCCGTTTTGGGCTTATTGCTGTTAAGAATGTCGGCGCGGCCGCTATTGAGTCTATCGTTGAGCAGCGCAAGGAAGGGCCGTTTGTGAATATTTTTGATTTTTGCAAACGTGTGGACCTTCGCACGGCCAACCGCAAGGTCATTGAAAGTTTGATCCGGTGTGGAGCGTTCGACTCTTTTGGATTACGCCGCTCTCAGATGATGGATGTTCTAGACAAAGCCTTGGAATCCGGTTCTCAGGCGCAAAAAGAGCGCAGCACAGGACAATTCTCATTCTTTGACATGCAAGGTATGGATGATTTTAAGACAGACGCTGAAAGTTATCCTGA
The DNA here is from genome assembly GCA_964486675.1 of uncultured Planctomycetales bacterium. Lineage (GTDB taxonomy): Bacteria > Omnitrophota > Gorgyraeia > Zapsychrales > Aceulaceae > CALGLP01. The sequence continues at coordinate 56,602 of CAZAOD010000003.1, forward strand.
TATTGAAGAGTGGCCAAAGATGAAAACTCTTTCGGATGAAAAAGAGCTTCTCGGATTCTATATTACAGGACATCCTTTGTCGCATTATCAAACCGAGATCAAAGAATTTACAGATTATTCGACCAAGGACCTTGTGAGGGCCACAGAAGGTCAGGAAGTAAAGCTGATCGGTTTGATCAGCCATGTTAAACTGACCAATACGCGTAAAACCGGCGAACGTATGGCTATTCTGAAGTTCGAAGACTTGGAAGGCGAGATTGAGGCTGTTATTTTTCCATCGACCTATCAGGAGGTATCTGCTTATTTGAAGGAGGGTGCTGTGGTCGTTTTGCGGGGACGTGTCAGTTTTCGCGAAGAAGCCCCTAAGATCATCGTAGCAGAGATCCGCGGTGTCAAAGAAGCGTATCAATCTATTAAAAATATCAGCCTTGACCTTTCTGGTACAGACGAAAAGGCCATGGAAGCGCTCAAGGACAGACTGTCTCGTTTTCCTGGGAAGGTTCCTGTTCATCTGCATTTGAACACTAATGAGCACAAGCGGGTCCAGATCCTTGTAGGAGAGAATTTCTTTGTTCAGCCAAGCGAAACATTGATCGATCATCTTAAAGAGATCTTGGGAGAGGAAAAGATCTCTTTAGAGGTCTAATTTTGCCTTGACACTATAACCTCTTGTTGATACTATACTTAGGACTTGGAGGTAACATTAATGACCAAAAAAGATATTGTCCTTAAGATCACGGATATGACCGGCATCAAGCAGGTGGATGTCAAAAAAGTTGTCCAAAAGACCTTTGATGCGATTATTGATAGTCTTATCCGTAGCGAGAAAGTTGAGTTGCGCAATTTTGGCGTGTTCAAGATCAAAGAACGGAAAGCCCGTTTTGGACGCAACCCTCGTACTGGCGAAGGAGTTCCTGTCCCGCCGAGAAAAGTCGTCGTTTTCAAGCCTGGCTTGGAAATGAAAATGAGAATTAAATAGTTTTGATTTGCTATAATCGAATATGATCGCAAGGGCGGAGTTTTCTCCGCCCTTGTGCCTATACGTAAAGTTATTTATGGCCAACCAGAATAAATTTTCCTTGCCGCGCGGTACCGCTGATATATTGCCTCAAAATGTGCGTTTGTGGCAGGATATTGAGGCCAAGGCGCGTTTCCTGTTTGATCTCTATCGTTATCAAGAGATCCGCACGCCCATATTTGAAGAGACAGAGCTTTTTGCCCGATCCATGGGTGCGACAAGCGATGTGGTGCAAAAGCAAATGCTTACCTTGCAGCCTAATCAGCGTGAAGGGGAGAGCGGGCAATCTTCAAAGATGTTTTCATTAAGGCCAGAAGGGACAGCCTCAGTCGTTCGCTCCTATATCGAGAACAGCTTTGACCGCAAAGAAGCCTTGACAAAGCTTTTTTATATAGGCCCGATGTTTCGCGGAGAGCGTCCGCAAAAGGGGCGATTGCGCCAGTTCCATCAGATCGGTGTTGAGGCCATAGGCCCTAATAGCGCCTCGCCTTATTTAGACGCGGAGATCATGGGATTGAGCGTTGCGCTTTTAAAAGCATTCGGCGTTACGGATTATGTCTTAAAGATCAATACGCTTGGCTCTCTTGAGGATAAACAGAACGTGTCCGCTGTCTTGCGTGAAATGATCGGCGACCAAAAAGCGTCACTATGTCCGACATGTCAGCAAAGACTAGATCGTAATGTTTTTCGCGTCCTTGATTGCAAAAATAAGGAGTGTCAAAGGATCGTCGCAGGATTGAAGCTTGGCGCCTCTCTTCTTTCTCAGCAGTCCCAGGAATATTATGCACAAGTCAAGCAGGCCTTGGGTCTTT
>CAZAOD010000003.1:58441-64151 GCA_964486675.1 uncultured Planctomycetales bacterium
CGTTTGCTTTCAGGAGGTGCCGACTTTGGTGCGGGGTTTGGATTATTACACCCAGACCGTTTTTGAGATCACGAGTCCGAATTTAGGAAGTCAGGATGCCTTAGGTGCCGGGGGCCGATATAATGGACTTGTTCAAGAGCTTGGAGGTCCAGAAGGTGTTGATGCAGTAGGATTTTCGCTGGGGATGGAGCGTATTGTCCTGGCACGGCAGGTGGTATCAGAGTCTCAGGTCAGGGGTATCGATGTTTTTGTTGCGCCGCTTGATGATAAAGCGTTTGAGAGGGCATTTCAGATTATGAATGCGTTGCGACAGCGAGGATTGGCAAGTGACATGAGCTACAAGGCCGCATCCCTTAAGAGCCAGATGCGTCTTGCGGATAAATTATCAGCGCGTTATGTTTGCATCTTAGGTGAAGATGAAATGAAGCAAAGCGCCGTCATGCTTAAAGATATGGCGACCGGTAGCCAAGAGAAAGTTTCACAAGACAAAATTATTGATATGGTCAAAGGAAAATTATGTTAAGAACACACACCTGTGGTGAGTTGAATAAAACGTTCAAGGATCAGGAAGTCACGCTGTGCGGCTGGGTGCACAAGCGTCGCGATCATGGAAAATTGATCTTCATTGACATTCGAGACCGCTACGGCGTCACGCAGGTCGTTTTTGTTCCGTCGGTAAGTAAGCAGGCGCATGATGAAGCGCAAAAACTTGGCCCGGAATTTGTTGTCCGTATTACCGGCAAGGTAAATGTGCGTCCTGATAAGAACGTTAATCCGGATGTCGCGACAGGTGATATTGAGCTGTGTGCGACCGCGCTTGAGATTTTGAACGTTTCAGAAGTGCCTGTGTTCGAGATTGATGATAATGCCGCTGAGCCGTCGGAAGAGCTTCGTCTGGCGTACCGCTATCTGGACCTGCGTAAACAAAAGGTCATGCAGGCCTTACGCGTTCGTCATCAGATTTGTTCGTGTATCCGTCAATTTCTGAATGCTGAGCAGTTCACAGAAGTTGAAACGCCTGTTCTGACTAAGTCCACACCGGAAGGCGCGAGGGATTTTTTAGTGCCTTCGCGGCTTAACCCGGGAACTTTCTTCGCGCTCCCGCAGTCGCCGCAATTGTTTAAGCAGATCCTGATGGTTTCCGGCCTCGATCGATATTATCAGATTGTAAAATGCTTTCGTGATGAGGACCTTCGCGCGGACCGCCAGCCGGAATTTACGCAGCTTGATATGGAGATGTCCTTTGTCACGGAAGAGGACGTTTTTAGTCTTACGGAAAAGCTCTTTCAGAAGATCATGAAGGAAGTAAAAGGCGTTGATATCCCGATCCCATTCCCGCGTATGACGCACGCGCAAGCCATGGCCCAATACAAAAGCGACAAGCCTGACACCCGTAAGCAAGGCGAGGAATTTTCTTTTCTTTGGGTTGTGGATTTTCCGCTGTTTAAATATAATGAAGAAGAAAAGCGCTGGGAAAGCGAGCATCATCCCTTTACGTCGTTTTGTCAAGAGGATATACCGTTGCTGGAAAGCGGGCAGCTCGATAAGATCCGTTCGAAGTCTTATGATCTGGTTCTCAACGGTAATGAGATCGGCAGCGGTTCGATACGTATTCATAAACAAGATGTACAGAAGAAAATATTTGATATAATAGGGTTTGATGAAGCGGAAGCGGAGAAGCGTTTTGGTTTTTTGCTCAAGGCTTTTCGCTATGGAGCTCCGCCTCATGCTGGCGTGGCGTACGGTATTGATCGATTAGTCGCGATTCTTTTGGGTCTTGATTCGATTCGCGATGTGATTGCTTTTCCAAAGACGCAGAAAGGAAGCTGTCTGTTGACAGAAGCCCCGGCAGAAGTTGATGGCAAACAATTAAAAGAATTAGGAATTATCTCTATTAATAAAAAAGGAGGAGAGTAATGTTAAATCGTTCTTTCGCAAGGATAGCGATTGTTATCGCGGCATGTTTTTTGGCCAGCTGCACAATGAGAACCTATGTTCAGGATCGCGGACGTGTTGATCAGGAGATGGTTGGCAACGCGGGATGTATTCAGGGCGCGTGCCCGCAAGTGGACCGCGGAGATGTCAAGCAAACCCGTCGAACATATGTTTTGGAAGTAGTGACCAACCCTAAAAAGATCGATACCGCCAGTGAAACAGGCACAAGCAGTGTTTCGCAGGAAGTTTCTGCGGAGCAGAATTTTACGACCCGCAGCGCGGTCAAATCAAGGGCGGTTACTTTGCCGGATGCCCCAGAGCCCGTTGTCGCTGAGAAAGAAGTGACCTTTATCGAATACAAGATTAAGGACGGAGATACATTGCAGAAGATCTCTAAGGAATTCTACGGCACATATGGCCGCTGGAATGATATTTACCAAGCTAACAAGGACGTTCTGACGAACCCTGATCGTATCAAGCCAGGAAAAGTCATCCGCGTTCCACAGAATTAATGCCGTATGGAGCGCATCCTTAAACTGACAAGCAATCAGGATCTTCAGCTTATTTTTGGAAAATACGATCAGAACCTCAAGCTGATAGAGGCTGAGCTGGGGATCCAGATCTTTCGTATCCAGGAAGGCCTTCGGGTCGTCGGCAGTGAAGAGAAGATCGAGCGCGTTTCCGGCTTGATGGATTATTTGATGGATTTCGTCCAGAAAGGCCAGGATGTCAAGCGCTATGATATTATTTATGCTTTACGTCTGGCTGACCCTGGACAAGGCTTTGATTTTAAAACCCTTTCAAAACGTAAGATTCCTGTCGCGGCCAAAAAAGGTTCTGTTGTTACACCTAAGACCAAAGGTCAGGTCGAATACGTTGAGACCATTAAGAGAAATGATATTGTTTTTGGCATTGGGCCTGCCGGCACAGGAAAAACATATCTGGCCATGGCGATGGCCGTCAACGCCCTTCAAAAAGGATTGGTTCGCCGCATTATCTTGACCCGTCCCGCCATTGAGGCAGGAGAAAGTTTAGGGTTTTTGCCGGGAGATATGGTGGAAAAGGTCTCACCATATTTGCGTCCATTGTATGACGCGCTTTACGACATGATCGAGGCCGAAAGGGTCGACCAGTATGCCGAAAAAGGTATCATCGAGGTTGCTCCTTTGGCTTATATGCGCGGGCGCACCTTAAATGACGCGTTCGTTATCCTGGACGAGGCGCAGAATTGCACCAAGGATCAGATGAAGATGTTTTTGACGCGCCTTGGTTTTGACTCCAAGGCCGTTATCACTGGCGACATCACGCAGAGCGATTTGCCGGCGGGTGAGGTTCCCGGGCTTGTTTCCGCGGAGAAGATCCTGAAGGATGTCGACGGGATAAAGTTCGTCTATCTGACCGGTGAAGATGTCGTCCGCCATGAACTCGTTCAGCGCATTATTGAAGCGTATGAAAAATCGAATTCTAAATAATTTACGCGTAGCCAATACCGTTACGATAGGATTTTTGTTCGTGGCGTTGACCGTGTTTTGCTACATCGCCAAGATCTCCTTGGCGATCCCGTTATTCTTGTTGGTCTTGGGTGTTTATTGCGTTCTTGCGCGCAAGTCCGATTACCGCCTTTTTCTGAACCTTGGATTTTTGCTCGCGATCCTTCTTTTTTTGGCATACACATCCAACCGATATATCTTCCATTCCAATCTACTGATCCCGGTATCCGCGGTCGGGCTTTTGGTCATTATTCTGTATAACGATCTTTATTTGGCGCTGTTGATGTCCTTTGCCGCCAGTATCTTGACCGGGTTGGTCGTCGGCAATCGTTTGGATATAGCTGTGATCTATTTTATCGCGAGCGTTGTTGGCGCCTTAAGGGTCCGCAACGCGCGCACGCGCAGCGAACTGATCAATGCGGGATTCTTTATTAGTATTTTCCAGGTCCTGTGCGTCACGCTTTTGAACCCTTTCCCTGATTTTATTTTCAGCCGTCATTTTCTCCTGGATTATTTTCGTCCGCTGTTCATCAACGGTCTGGTCTCGGCCATGATCGTGATCGCGACATTGAAGATTTTTGAATATCTGTTCGGCGTTATTACGAATTTTAGCCTTTTGGAACTATCAGACCTGAACCATCCTTTATTGAAGCGGATGATCCTGGAAGCCCCCGGGACATATCATCACAGCTTGTTGGTTGGCAATCTGTCTGAGATCGCCGCTAACGCCGTTGGCGCCAACGCTCTTTTGTGCCGGGTTGGTTCGTATTATCATGATATCGGCAAGATCGATAAGCCGGAATATTTTGTCGAGAACCAGATCTTTGAGTCCAGTAAACATGACAACCTTGAGCCAACGATGAGCCGCTTGGTCATTTTTAATCATGTCATCAATGGTGTTGAGGTCGCGAAAAAATATCACTTTCATCCGGCGATCATTGATTTTGTCCAACAGCATCATGGTAAAAGCTTGATGCATTATTTCTATCAAAAGGCGATCTCTGAAGCTCGAGAAGGGGAGGCGATCGACGAGCAGACCTTCCGTTATCCAGGGCCAAAGCCGCAGACCCGGGAAACCGCCATTATGATGCTCGCGGATTCTGTCGAGGGTGCTTGCCGGGCGCTGGAAGAGCCGACCCCTCCGCGCATCGATGAGACCGTGCGCAAGATCATTAATAACAAATTCATCGACGGCCAGCTGGATGAATGTAGCCTGACGCTTAAAGATCTGGAAGTGATCGGCATGACGTTCACGCGCGTTCTAAGCGCGATGTACCATACGCGTGTTAAATATCCTGAGAGAAAGAATGAAAATTCAAATCGACGTTCGAAACCTCCAGACGCGAATTCCCTTACGCCCTCGCCTGATAATAGCCAAGATTAAAAAGTTCCTTTCTTGTGAAGGCATTGCCAACGCGGACCTTTCCGTTGTGATCGTCAACGATCGGCGCATCAGGTCCTTGAACAAAAGATATCTTCATCATGACTACGCAACAGATGTCCTCGCGTTTAATTTCCGCGAATGTGGCGGGCGAAAAACTGTGAGGCTTTGCGGGGAAGTGATCGTTTCGGCCGATACCGCCAAACGTCAATCAAAAGTTTTCGGCACGACCGTTTCCGATGAGCTGTTGCTGTATATCGTTCATGGGATCTTGCATCTTTTAGGTTTCGATGACCATAGCGCTAAAGAGATCACGCGCATGCGCGCCAAAGAAAAAGCTGTCCTAGCCCGCCTGACAAAAAAATGATCCTAAAAACCGAAGGCATTGTCCTTAAGCGTTTTGATTTCCGCGAGACCAGCCGCATCGCGACTTTTTTTACCCGTGATCACGGTAAGATCAAAGGGGTCCTTAAGGGTATCCGCAAGGACCACAAGAAATTCGGCAGCAACATCGATCAATTTTCCGTTAATGATATCGTCTATTATTTTCACCGTGACGCGGATCTGCATTTGGTCGGGCAGTGCGATCTTAAGGCGTTCTTTTTCAAGATCCGTCAGGACATCAAGCGTACTCTGGCGGCGAGCTACGCCCTTGAGCTTGTTGATTCCATTATGCCAACGGAGGAAAAGAACGAACTGATCTATGATCTACTGTTAAGGTACCTTCACGCCCTTGAGGATACGGATGATGTCAGCAAGCTTGTGCATGTCTTTCAGATCAAGATCTTGTTATTGTCGGGTTTTCGTCCGTATTTAGATTCATGCGTCGTTTGCCAGGCTAAGATATCGCCGAAGATGCATTTTAGCATGAAGCTCGGCGGGCTTATTTGTGAGAACTGTTATG
>CAZAOD010000003.1:64161-64920 GCA_964486675.1 uncultured Planctomycetales bacterium
CTGTTATGGTAATGATCACGCCGCCACACACGTTTCGCGCGGGACTATCGCGTCGCTTGTGCATATCGAAAAAGGTGAATGGAAAAATATTCTACGCCTTAGGCTTACCGCTCTAACCCAAAAAGAGCTCAAATTTATCCTCAACAATTTTCTTGTCTATCATCTTGAGCGGCACATGAGATCAGCAAGGTATTTAAAATAACAGCGCACTGATCAACCCTGAAATCCTAAACACGAAGCCCTAAATTCTAAGCAATATTAAAATTTTGTGACAAATAATAAAATTATTTGTTTTGATCTTGAGTATTTGAGCGTTTGGATTTGCCTAGGATTTCGTGCTTAGGATTTTTAGGTCCCAGAGAATTACTTCTTTAGGATCTTTTCGATTTGGGCAAGGATATCCTTAGCAAGAGTCTTGCCGATCTGAGGGACGCTCGCGATATCGTCCAGAGGTGTCAGGCGGAGATCTGAAAGCCGCTTGAATCCTTTAGAAAAAAGATTCCGCGCGCGAATACGCCCTACGCCTTTTAGCAAGACAAGATCGAGTAATTCTTCACGAATGCCGTATTGGACGCGGCGCTTGAGATCATCGGTTGCGAAGGTGAGGCGTTTGAATTTAAAAAGTTCAGCGATAACGGAGGCTGCGTAGAGGATCCATTCGGCGGACTCCACATGGCGGTGAATATCGCCTGGCCCAACGTTAAAGCGATCACAGAGATCATCTTCTTTTGTTTCATCGATCCATTGCGACCAGAGAAG
>CAZAOD010000004.1:0-58703 GCA_964486675.1 uncultured Planctomycetales bacterium
AAAGAACGTTTCGTTTTGTTCAGGCAGCTTTTCCAAGGCTGACATTGTCTGGTATACGGTAAAGAACCAGTCCGGCGCGTTGGTCGCGTACATATCATGGTTTTTAAAGTGAAAACGGTGCAGAGGATCCTTGAAAAATGCGATAAAACGTCGCTGGAGAGTGGCTCGGGAGAACAAGACGCTGCAAAAAAAGACGATGAGGGCGACCTGGAAGATCTTTGGGGTTTTAGGAGCCATGAATCCAACGATCAGAAAGATAAAGAGAATTTGAAATGGCTCTGTCCAATACCTGGAGTAGATCATAGGACTTGCCAAATGTTCGTGGAGGCAGAAAAGAAAGAAAACAGAAGCCGCGAGGATCCCTAGGAGAGCCTTTTTGTTTTCAGCCCTTCTTTGTTTGTCTGCAAAGAACAGAAGGATCGTGAACACAAGAAAATCTACGACAATGATCAGGATCGCTAAGTAGGGTTTGTAGCTTGTGATCTGACCAAAAGTTTCTTTAGTAAATGCGAGCATATTGGCCCATAGCGATGTTGTTGGCGCTATCTGACGATAGCCTCCTAAAAAAGGAAAGCATTGCAAGATGTAGTACATCGGCAGCCCGCGGACGAACCAAAAATGAGTTGCCATGAGAAAGGCGCAAGATAAGAGCAGCCCATAAATGTAAGAGCGTAAATTCTTTTTTAAATTCTTATGGAGAAGATCCGAGAGGATGGCGCAAGCAAGGAACCCTGCCAGACTGTAGATGCCGATGTTGAATTTTATGAGAAAAGTTATCGTGATCGAACAGAAGCCGAGCCATAGGAATTTCCGATCACTGCTCTTTAAATACAGAAACAGATTGAGAATGGTCCATGAAAGCGCCGTGATCCCGCCAGCATGATTGTAGGTGTGGGGAAAGTGCGGCATGAACGCGGCAAGCCAGAGTGCCCCGATCAAGGCCCATCCAGCTTGGACAAAACAACTTAAGGCAAGATAGCAGAGAATAACAGCAGTAAGTTTTAAGAGCAATTCACCCAATAGGGCGATTTGTATCAAAGGATTGAATATCTTGAAAATAAACCCATAGTAGTATGGCATAAGAGGCCCATAACACCACCAGTAGTCTTGATAGGGTGTCGCGCCTTGAGATGTTTGCCAAAAAGCGTACAGGTCCCGGCCATGATCGCCTTGCGCTAAAGGGGCTTGAAAGGTGCGAATAGGAAAGAGGACAATAATGGCAACAACAATTGTAAGAGCCAAGAATAAATATTTTTGATACCTAAGAAGTTGCTGGAAAAATATTTTCATAGAGGGTTATTTTCTTTTTAGAATTTTTATTCCGAAAGCCAATGTTTCCGTTGGATCGCTATTCCATTCGCCAAATGTTTTTATGACAAAAAAGTTCTCATCGATATATTTTGCTAAAGCAGGACAATATGTTTTTCCAAAAAGACCAAGGCCCGGCTCTGCAGAGTTACATCTGCTTGAAAGAACAATGTAGTTATTCTTTTTTGTTTCTAGTTGTAAAATAATTTTTCTTTCTTGCTCTAATGTTATGTTCATAAAATCAAAAAAACATAACTCTCGAGCAGGGCTTTGCTTTTTTGTTAAGAAATAAAATAATGGTTGATAGGGAAGAGCAAGGAACGACTCGTTTCTTTCTAAAGAAGTGGTTAGAAAGCTTGTTGTTTGGCGCACGATAGAGATCCAGGCTGGTGAATTTGTCAGATAGGCAGCATCTTTGTTGATCGAGAAATATTGAACAGGATTCTTAGAGGCCTGAATTTCTTGGTGATAAGCGTTCGCTGCTAAAAGGATCGAAAATCCAAAGAATAGCGCAAGTAATCCTTGGATAATTCTTGGTATTTTTAGAATGCCTGCACCGATCGCAAGAAAAATGATGAGCAGTTGAAAAGGCTTCATCCAGTGCGTGCAGTAGCTCATATCGCTTAGTAAGAATTCATGCGAGGCCATGACGAGCAGAACGGTCGTAAAAAAAAGAGCCCAGAAAATATTTTTATTATCGGTTCCTATTTCTTTCTTTTTTAACGCTTTTAAGGTAAAAACAGTGAACAGTGTAATGGTAATTGCCGCTATGATAAGTCGGAAAGAGCGTATTTGAGAAAAAGTTGCTTTTAAGAACCACAGAGCTCTTTGCAGGATCGTTAGATGAATTTCCGGGAGGCTTTGGCGGTAATTTTTGAGGAAAGGAAAGCATTGTAGGATGTAATACATAGGAAGATTTTGAACAAAAAATATGTGAATGAGTAATAACGATGCGCCGGATAAAAGAGTTCCATAAATATAAATTCGAATATTTTGCTTGAGCGTATGGCGAGAAGCATCTAAAAGTGCCGCGCAGGCCACAAAAGTAATCAATCCGCAAATACCCATGTTTAGCTTGATCAAGGCAGTTAGGGCAACTGATAAGAATCCAAGCCATAAAAAAATTTTTTTAGAGGTTTTAAGATATGAAAAAAGATTTAAAGTGATCCACAAAAGACCTGCTATCGCGCCTATATGATTATAGGTATGCGGAAACGATGGATTAAAAAGCGTAAACCAGGAAGCGCCTATGAAGGCCCAGAAATATGGGATAAAGCAGCTTAGGGAAAGATAGAAAAGCATTGCACAAATAATTCCGATGAGAATATTCCCAATAAGTGCGCTTTGGATTGTGGTCCCTAAAGCTTTAAAGATCCCAGAATAATAATAAGGCATTAACGGTCCATAACACCACCAGTAGTCTTGGTAGGGTGTCGCGCCTTGAGATGTTTGCCAAAAAGCGTACAGGTCCCGGCCATGATCGTCTTGGGCAAGTGCAGGCTGGAAATTGTGTAGAGGCCAGAGGATCCAAAGTGCGGCAAAAATCGTTAATACAAGAAAAAAGATCTTTTGATGGCGAAGAAAGAAGTTGTAAGCAGTTTTCATCTTTATACCTGTGACCGCAGTATAACACGAAAGTATTTTGTGGGCAATTCACTGCTTATGTTTCTTGCGACCAGAGAGGGGATTGCACTCTGAAAAGAATATGTTACAATAACGCATTATTCAACCATAAGCTATATAAAGGAGTGTTGCATGGTAAGTATCAAGGAATTTCAAAATTTTGAGCTGATCGTTGCCCAGGTCAAAGAGGTTAAAGAACACCCCAATGCCGATAAGCTGTATGTTCTTAAGATCGATACGGGAACAGAAACAAAACAGATCGTAGCCGGTATCCGTACCGCGTACGCGAAAGAAGCTTTGGTGGGACGCAAGATTATTGTTGTTAATAATTTAGAACCTGCAACTTTACGCGGGGAAGAATCTTGCGGCATGCTTTTGGCCGCGTCTGATGAAAACGGTCCATCGGTTCTGGAAGCTGATCGTAATGTTAAGATCGGTAGCCGTGTAAAATAATTCCTCTGATAAAGTCTTATGTCCGCGCCTTCATTTCCACCTCAAGAGTTTTGTCTGGCATGTCAGGGTTGCTGTCGTTTTCAGGATAGCCGCAGTCCTTGGCGCCCTAAGGTTTACCCAAACGAAGAGCGCGTTTCAGCGCCACAAGGATTGCTGAGCGCGGATCAAGAAGGCTATCTTCGGACAAGATGTGTTCAGGGGGTTTGGCTGTGCGATCATCTTGACGCGCGAACCAATCATTGCCAAGTTTATCCATGGCGGCCTTTCGAATGCGTCCTGTATCCTTTTCTTTTAATTAAAAACAGGAACGGCATAGCTGTTGCTGTGCATCTCGCCTGTCCTTATGTTCAGGGAAAAAAGGACCTCAGCTGTTTTCAAGACGCGTTCGCGCAGGTCCAAAGATTCCTTGAGCAGAAAGAAGTTCAGGATTTTCTAAGATCTTGCAAAGCGCACATCATTTCCGACCATATCCAGGACGAGGAAGTGCAGATCATTTTTTCTATGGATCTATGAGAACCAGCGATCTTTTTTCTTATCAGGGTATTTTTCAGAAGTTCCTTAGAAAAACCCAATATGACCTTTCGATGTTTTCTTTTGTGAATATTTTTTCCTGGAAGGATTTCTTTGATTTTGAATTTAAAATAATAAAAGGCGCGCTATGTGTTGTTGCCAAGCATGAGCTGGGAGCTTTTCTTTATCTTCCGCCGCTGGGAAAGCCCCTTTCCCGGGAGTTAGCTGAAGAATGCTTTGATATTTTATTTGCAATGAACCACGGGCGAGGTGTTTCACGCATTGAAAATGTTGAGGAAAAGGACCTTGGGATCTTTTCTTCTGAAAAATATACGATCTATCATAAAAGTGACGAATTTGTTTATCGTCGATCTGAGCTTGAACATCTTGCGGGTAATAAATATAAATCAAAGCGCGCGCTATATAATCAGTGCGCGCGATCCAAAGCCTGTGTTTTTATACCCTATCGACCCAGTATGAAAAAAGAGTGTTTACAGATTTACCGCACATGGGCGAAGGAGCGCAAAGAGCGATACGATGACGATATCTATCGGCAGATGATCGACGAAAATCTTTACGTTCACGACACTTGTCTTTCGCATTATCAAAAGTTAGGCCTTGTGGGCCGCGTTGTTCTGATCGACGGTAAAATACATGCGTATACTTTTGGATTTGATCTTAAGCAAGATGTTTTTTGTGTTCTGTTGGAAGTCGCTGATCGATCCGTCAAGGGGCTTTCTACGTATATTTTCCGTGAAATGTGCCGAGATACCCAAATAAAAAGATTTGATTTTATTAACGTGATGGATGATTTTGGCCTTGAAAATATCCGCGCAACGAAACTTTTGTTCAAGCCTTGCCGCATCCATCCAAGCTACGTTGTATCGCCAAAGGCCTCATGCGCTGCTTAGAAGAAAAAGAATTCGTTGTGTTTGACGTTGAAACGACAGGATTGTCACCAACGTTCGGTGATCGTATCGTTGAGATCGCGGCGCTCAAGGCTAAAGGTTTTCAACGGATAGATCATTTTCATTCGTTGGTTAATCCTGGTCGATCGATCTCTTTGGCCGCGTTCGAGGTCAACCGTATCAGCGATCAAATGGTTGCCAGCGCTCCTCGTTTTCAAGATATTGCTGCGGACCTTTTGAGTTTTATTAATGGCGCGGTACTGATTGGTCACAATATTCGTTTTGATCTTGGATTTCTTTATCATGAGCTGGAAACCGCAGGTCTGACCATCGGGCGTGATATTATTTTCTTGGATACGATGCAGATCGCTCGGCGCGTTCTGCCGGAACTGAGGCGATATCCTTTATGGGCGGTGGCAAATGCCTTAGGCATTCAAGAGCATCAAAAGCATCGCGCTATGGCCGATGTCGAGTTAACATTCGAAGTTTTTTGTCGTTTGGCACGCCTAGCCCACACCCACAACATACTCGAGGAGTTTTTAGAGTAGATCCCACGCGACGTCAGCCTGCTGCTTGTTTTTTGTTTTTTATTGGCGGTCGAACGCTTGCCTATTATAATAGAAATATATTATGCGCCATCTTTTCCTAAAGATCATTTTTTATCTCTCTGCTTTCTTGTGTTTGCTACGCATATCCGCAGCTGATGCCCAAGAGCATTCCGCTCTTGCTGTTCAAGAGCAGGTGACGAATTTAACCGTTGATCTTCAAAGGATTGCTGAGGATGCTTTGAGAGAGAATGAACGGTTAGGTGCGGAAAACAATGCTCTAACTTTAGAATATAAAAGACAGCAGGGCAGGGTCCAAGAGTTTTCGGGCAAGATCAGAGAGACCCAGCGCTTTATAGAGGATCAGCAAGATTTGGAAAAATTTCGTCTGGAAGAAAAGAACGCACAGCGTCAATGTGAAGATCTACGCGGACATATAGGCATCCTTGAGAACGAAACAGCTTCTCTGCGCCTAGAACTTGATGCCTTGTCGCGCGAGAACGCTCAACGGCAGAGGCAGGTCGATAGCTTAAAAGCGCAGAGGCAAAGCCTTGTGGAATATCAAAGCAAAAATTTTCAATTTAGAGATCACGAGCGTCTCAACACTTTGTCCGATCAAAGACAGGCGTGGCAGGGGCGCTTTGACATTTTAAAAGCAAGGCAAAACTTTTTGGCCCAAAGGATCAGAAGTGCTCAGAAAGGCTTAGCACTAGCCCAGCTTCCAGGGAACAGTGTGATGGATCTAGGACGGTATCGCCAGCTGTTACGGTTGCTGTATCTCAATGGCAGCAGGGCCCGCCCGAGATGCTTAGGTGATTGCTTAAAAGCGTCGAAAGAACGATATGTTTTTCAGGGCATTGGCGCCAGGGATATTCATAAAAGCTTAAAAGATCTTGAAGTTTTTTCTACGCGCGTATCTGCGCATCCTGCTGTTCCGGATCCTGACTTGCAAGATGTGGAAAGAAATAAGTATAGAGACCTGCTCCATGAGCATTTGCAATGGGCTTCTGAGCAAGCCTCCCGTATCTTCAAAGAATATCAGGATACTGTTGAGGATGTTATCTTTTTAAAGCAGTCCGCAGAGGATCTATCGGTTAAGGTTCAAGCGCGCGATGTGGAAAGCAAGAAGCTTTTTGCGCAGCTTAAAAGCCTTGACACATATCACCAGGAAGCTCTATCCTCCCTGCAGCAGGCGCAAACTGCCGATGTTCAGCAAAGGCAGCAACAGGCGAAGCAGAAACAGCAGGATGTCTTGGATCAAGGCTTGCGGATAAAACGCCTTCAGTCGCTTCAGGAGGATATTGATCATTACGATGATCGAACAAAAAAGATACTTCTAGCCCAGGAGCAAAGATTGCAAAAAGTTTTAAGCGATCTGAGAACACAACAACAAGTTTTAATGGGCAAGATTTCAAATCTTCAATCAAAGATTGCTCGTTCTCAAGAGGAAAAAAAGATCTTAGAGGATGTTTTAGAATCTGGAAAGCCTTTGCAAGACGATCAGAAGATGAAAGCGCGGACTGCGACATCACAGTCCGTAACAACCTCTTCGTCGAGAAAGCCTGAATGGAAAATGCCCCGTATTCTGCAGGAATGATCCTTGGGGCTGATAGCAATTCATTTGCGTTGAATGTGAAAATGATATAGAATGGCACAGTTAAAAGGAGGCATTATGAACGAAATTTTAGAGGTATTGTCCAAGAACGCGCGTCTTACCCTTGAGGAGATCGGCAAGTTAACGGGGCAAAGTGTCAACGCGGTTAAAGCGGCGATCAAGAAATATGAAAAAGATGGGGTCATTGTTCAATATAAGACCGTTATTAATAAAGAATTGATCGATGAGAATCCAAATTTTGTGCGCGCCTTAATTGAAGTTAACATTACGCCTCAGAAGGATGTCGGATTTGATTATATCGCGGAGCGGATCTATAGCTTTCCAGAGGTCAAGAGTTGTTATTTGATGTCTGGATCCTATGACCTGTTGGTAGAGGTTGAAGGCGAGAATATACAGACGGTATCAAATTTTATCGCTTCTAAACTTTCGCCGATGTCCCATGTCCGCGGCACAGCGACCCATTTTTTGTTAAAAAAGTATAAAGAGGATGGACATATTCTGAAAAAAGGCAAACAGCGTCAGCGCCTGAACATTTCGTATTAACAGATAGGCAGAAGATCTTATGGATATTGCGAAAAAAGTTGAAAATTTGAAACCTTCAGGGATCAGATTGTTCTTTGATCTCGTTCTTAACATGAAGGATGTTATTTCTTTGGGCGTTGGAGAGCCAGATTTTGTGACGCCATGGCGTATCCGCGAAAAGGCTATTTTTTCTCTTGAGCAAGGATACACTTCTTACACGTCTAACAAGGGGATGATCGAGCTGCGCAAGATCATTTGTCATCATCTTCAGAAGCGCTACGGATTAAAATATGACCCTGAAGAAGAAACATTGATCACCGTGGGTGTAAGCGAGGGCCTTGACTTGGCTGTTCGCACGATTCTTAATCCCGGGGAAAGAGTTTTAATCCATGACCCGTCCTATGTTTCTTATCCGGCTGTCGTTGACCTTGCCGGCGGCGAGCCTGTCTTGTTGCCCACAGGCATCGAAGATCATTTTAAATTATCTGTGGAGCAGATCGAGAAAGGATGTAAGAAAGGCGCTCGCGCTTTGATGATCAATTATCCTTGCAATCCGACAGGCGCTTCTTACACAAAAAAAGAGCTTAAGCAGATCGCTCGCATCGCCGATAAGTATGACCTGATAGTTTTAAGCGATGAGGTTTACGATGAGCTGACGTATGATTTCGATCACACACCTTTTGCCTCCTTGCCGGGAATGAAAGAACGCGTCATTTATCTTAATGGCTTTTCTAAGGCCTTTGCTATGACGGGTTTTCGCTTAGGATACGCTTGCGGTCCGGCCAAGCTGATTGCTGGTATGACCAAGATCCATCAGTACACAATGTTATGCGCTTCGATCACAAGCCAAATGGCCGCAATCGAGGCATTGCGTGGCGGTTTTAGCGATGTCGCGGAAATGAAGAAGGAATATATGAGGCGACGGCGATTTGTCGTGTCCCGCCTTAATGAGATAGGCTTAGATTGCCATATGCCTGAGGGCGCTTTTTATGTGTTCCCTTCTATTAAGAAGTTTAGCAGCAACTCTTTAGAATTCGCGACCGATCTGCTAAATAAGAAAAAAGTCGCTTTGGTGCCTGGAGTGGCTTTTGGCGAATCGACAGAAGGATACGTGAGGATCTCGTACGCCTCAAGCTACGAGAATCTAAAGGAAGCTCTGCTACGCATTGAAAGCTATTTAAAGTCTGATTCGCGTTAGATCGATTGCTCATTAGTGGCCGTGCATTTTTACGAAAAAGAGCGCTTAAAAGTAAGATGCTATTGGCACCCGCCGGTGTGTTCATATAATAATATGTTGAAGGTTTTATTAAAAGAGATCAGACAGAGAGTTACTCCGGAGAAAGTGCATGGCTGAGAATTCCCAAGAGAATGGTGTTGATAGTCTTGACTTTGAGATCCGATTCTTGGAAGGTGTTCTCAAAGAGAGCCCTCATTTTATCGAGGCCTTGATCAATCTGGGTGATTTGTATACCAAAAGAGGGCTTTATCGTCAGGGACTTGAGATCGATCTAAGGCTTTCTGCCCTTCGTCCGAACGATCCGATTGTTCTTTATAATCTTGCCTGCAGTTATTCTCTGCTTGCAGACCTTCACAAGGCTTTTGAGGTGATTCAGGTGGCGATCGCGAAAGGGTATCAAGATTTTCGATATTTGGCGCAAGATGAGGATCTCGCGAATTTACGGCAGTTTCCACCTTTTGTTGATCTTGTGGCGCAGCTGAAACCTAAACAAAGAAAAAAGATCGCATGAAGCATTATCGAGAAGAGCTTTGGTTTGAAACTACGACGCGGAGAGCTTATCTGAACATTACAGAGCATGTTCAGCGCGCGATCACCTCAAGCGGTATTCGGGAAGGGTTTTGTCTGGTCAACGCGATGCATATTACAGCGTCGGTATTCATTAATGATGATGAGCCTGGGCTGCATCAGGATTTTGATGATTGGCTTGAGAAGCTTGCGCCGCATGAGCCAGTCTCGGGCTATCGCCATAATGTTGGGGAAGATAACGCTGACGGCCATATGAAACGGCAGATCATGGGGCGTGAAGTAGTCGTTGCGATAACCGGAGGAAGATTGGACTTCGGCCCCTGGGAGCAGATTTTTTATGGTGAGTTTGACGGGCGAAGAAAGAAACGTGTTTTGGTCAAGATTATAGGAGAATGACCATGAAATTGTTAGTTTCTGGAACTGTTGCGTTGGATAATGTTAAAACACCTTTGGGCGCCAAACGCTTAATGCTGGGAGGCTCAGCGTCCCATTTTTGTATGAGCGCATCGCTTTTAACCGATGTATGCGTGTCGGGGATCATCGGCAAGGATTTCCCGCGGCAGCATCTAAGGTTGCTGGAGGATAAGGGGATAGACCTAAGATCATTGATACGCTCAGAGGGAAGAACGTTTTGCTGGAGCGGGGAGTATAAAGCGGGCGATCTAAATAGCGCGATCACACTAACAACAGAACTTGGGGTTCTGAAGGATTTTAAGCCTTGCGTTGCGTTTGTTCAGCGCCGTATTCCCTATGTTTTCTTGGCCAACGACGACCCTTGTATTCAGGCTGAAGTGTTGCGGCAAATGGATCACCCTCAATTTGTTGGGATGGATAGCATGAATCTATGGATCACGCATAAGCGAGGTGAATTGTTGCGCCTTATCCAGAAGGTCAATTTGTTTGTTGCCAATGATGGCGAAGCGCGTATGTTAACCGGTGAGACTAATCTGATCAAGGCTGCTCAGTCGCTGCACCGTTTAGGGCCGACATTTGTCGTTATCAAGAAGGGGGAGCACGGTGTTTTGTTCTCTAGCGGCCGTTATTCGTTCGCATTACCGGCTTTTCCGGTTGAGAAAGTTGTCGATCCAACAGGTGCAGGTGATACTTTTGCCGGAGGGTTAATGGGGTTTCTGGCCCGGCAGAGGAAAATAAATGAGGCAGTATTTCGCAAGGCTGTCTGCTATGCGACGGTCTTAGCGTCTTTTAACGTGCAAGGTTTTGGTGTCGCGCGGACAGCCGGCTTGACCATGAAAGATGTGCAAGACAGGCTAAAAGCATTTTTACGCTTTGCATCGCCTTGCTAAGGGAATCATGAAAACAAAAGAATTTAAGGAAAACCTAAAAATCGCTGCTGATCTGATCCGCAGGAGCCAGCATATTGTTTTAGCTTGTCATATGAATCCTGATGGCGACGCCATAGGATCGATGTTGGGCTTAGGGTTGGGTTTGCAAAAGATCAAAAAAAATATTACATTTCTTTGCCCCGACAAAATTCCGGCTCGTTATAGTTCGTTGCCGTCGACAGATCGTGTTCGTCAAACATATGATCACGCGCATCCGGCGGATCTATCCATTAGCTTAGATTGCGCCAGCCTCAAGCAGCTTCCCGGCGTTGATAAGATCTTTAAAAGATCAGCGTATATCATTGAGATCGATCACCATATTTATCGCGATCAGTTCGGTGATGTTCAGTTGGTTTCTGCTCGCACAGCCTCGGTAGGAGAGATCGTTTATGAGCTGTTAGCGGCATTGAATATCAAGATCGATCGAAAGGTCGCTGAGTGCCTTTTGACCTCGGCGATCGTTGAGACATCATCTTTTAGCCGAGCGGAGGTCAATGAAAAGACATTTGAGATCTGTGCAAAGCTTTTGGAGACAGGTGTCGACTTTAACAGTATATCTGAAAGGTACTATTGGCGTAAAAGTTTACCAGCGATGCTTTTAACAGGTTTGTCGTTTACGCGGATCAAGACCGCGTTAGGTGGAAAGGTTGTTTGGTCGATTTTGTACAGGGAAGATTTTTTGCGGCTCAAGGGTCGTCAAGAACATGTGGATCCTGTTGCGGATGACCTTTTAATGATCGCAGGGGCGCAAGTCGCGCTTTTTTTTCGAGAAGCAGAAAGCAATATGCTGCGCGTGAGCCTGCGCTCTAGAGGCGGGATCGATGTTGGTTTTTTAGCGACAACATATGGGGGCGGAGGGCACGACAGCGTTGCCAGCTGTCGTATCCACAAAACAAAGCAAGCTGTTGAGCGTTTGATCAAACAGGCTGGCGCCTTGTTGGCCAAAACTTCGGTTGTACATCATGAATGAGTTTTTGATCCAGATCTTGGGATTGTGCGCGGCGGTTGTTTTGCCTTTGTGGAATATTCCTTTGATTGTTCATATTATCAAAAGAAGATCATCAAAGGACATCAGCCTGTGGTGGGCCATCGGCGTTTGGATCTGTCTGATCATTATGGCGCCTTCTGGCATGATATCGAAAGACATCGTCTGGAAAGTTTTTTGTATTATTAATCTTATTTTGTTTTCCGGTGTCGTGGTGACAACGCTGATTTATCGCAAGGACAGACAATGACACGAACACATCTTCAAGATTTTCGCAGCGGCTTCGTTTCCATCATTGGCCGGCCGAATGTCGGAAAGTCAACGCTTTTAAATGCGATCGTTGGACAGAAGATTGCGATCGTTTCCAAGATCCCTCAGACTACACGCAATCAGATTCGCGGGATTTACAATAGTAGCCAAGGGCAGGTCGTTTTTATCGATACGCCAGGTCTTGTGAGAGGTAAAGATAAGCTGGACGAGCTTATGAAGCAATCATCGTTTGGCACGATCGAAGATGTAGATTGCGTGATCCACCTTGTTGATGCGAACAAGGCGTTAGGCGAAGAAGAGCAGATGATCATTGATAAGATCAAGAACAGCAGAAAGCCTTTGATCTTAGGACTTAACAAGATCGACCTAAAAGGGATCTGTGTTCCTGAGTATATTGAATATTATCAGGAGCAATTAGCCGATAAGTTCAATGATCCTAAGAAATTCATACTGCTTCCTTTATCCGGTGCTCGAGCGACAAACATTGAGAAGTTAATTGAACTTATATTTGAGCGATTACCTACGGGCCCGGCGCTGTACCCTCAGGACGCGGTCTCGGATGTTCCAGAAAAAAATATGATCGCGGATATTGTCCGCGAAAAATTTTTACAGCTGATGCGCGATGAGATCCCTTATTCTTTAGGGGTACAGGTCGATCAAATACAGCGTCGACGGAACAAGCTCACCTATGTCGCGATCAAGGTTCTTGTCGAACACAGCTCCCAGAAAGAGATCGTCATCGGCAAAAAAGGTCATATTCTAAAGGATGTGGGCGTCGCCGCGCGACAAGAGATTGAATCCCTGCTGGACCGTCGTATTTTCCTTGAGATCCACGTTAAGGTCAAAGAAAAATGGCGGGATAATATTTCTATTCTTAAAGATCTAGGTTATGTTTAGGGCTTATACTGCGTGCCAGGCTCAGCGTTTGGACGCATACACTATCCGTCGACTGGGTATTCCTTCTTGCGTGTTGATGGAAAACGCTGGATATCGGGCGTCACGGGAGATAATAAAGGTTTTAGCGCGTGTCCAGGATCCGTTTGTGTGCGTTGTTTGTGGCAGCGGTAACAATGGCGGGGATGGTTTTGTTGCGGCGCGACATATTTTTGATCAGGGCATCTCAACAAAAGTTTTCCTTGTTGGAAAAATAAGCAAGCTTAAGAAAGACCCCGAGATCAATTATCGTGTTCTCAAAAAGATCAAGTGTCCGCTAAAGGTTGTCCACGGCTTAACACCAGAGATCCTTAAAGACTTGCAGAGAGCTTCCCTTATCGTTGACGCGATTTTTGGCATTGGCCTGACCCGACCTGTGCAAGAACCTTTAAAGTCGGTCATTGACGCGATCAATCGGTCAAAGAAAAAAGTTCTTGCCTTGGATGTTCCGTCGGGTCTTGATGCGACCACAGGAGAAGTTTTCGGGGCTTGTGTCAAAGCATCGCAAACGATCACCTTCGCTGTCATGAAAAAAGGACTGCTAAAAAATGATGGGCCTGCGCACGCGGGCAAAATTACCATCGTAGATATTGGTATCCCAAGAGTTATAGAAAAGAAAGTAAGCAATTCTCACATTTCAAGATCTCGCAAAGGATCTTAAAGCCGTGCTATCTTACCTCGACAACGATCGCATCACTCAAGTGATTAATATTTTGCGTAAAGAAGCTCGGCGGTTTGACGATCCTTCTGTCACAATGGTCAGCAAGCGTTGGCACGACCCGTTTCTTGTTCTCATCTCTTGCATGTTGAGCCAACGCACGAAAGATACGACGACCATTCCAGCTTCCGAAAGGCTTTTTTCTCTCGCACAGCGACCACAAGAAATGCTTAAGCTGAGTGTCCAGCAGATTGAGAAAACGGTTTTTCCTGTTGGGTTTTATCGAACGAAAGCCAAAAATATTAAACATGTCTGCCGAGTCCTTATTGATAAGTTTCAGGGGAAGGTTCCAGGAGACATCGAAACACTTTTAACGCTGCGAGGTGTTGGGCGTAAAACAGCAAATCTTGTTCTCACAGAAGGATTTGGCAAACTAGGGATTTGCGTGGATACGCACGTGCATCGCATCTCGAACCGCTTAGGGTATGTTTGTACAAAAACACCGGAAGAAACAGAAATGGCTTTGCGCAGAAAGCTTCCTAAGAAATTTTGGATCGAATATAACGCCCTTTTGGTCGTTTGGGGTCAAAACACCTGCAAACCCGTGTCACCTCTGTGTTCACAGTGCCGCATTCGTCTTTTGTGTCCGCGTAAAAACGTGAGATCCTCCCGATAAAGTGGCTAAAATGATATGTAAATTCTTTTTATACTTATATTAATTTGAATATTTCTTAATATCTTTATGAAAAATGATTGACATTGAATTTTATGTGTGTTAAAAAAAATGTAGCAAAAATAATTTTTTTAATATATATTTAAAAAAATTAAAATATATTTAATCAAAGATCTCAGGAGAACGAATAAATCAATGAAAATTCACAAGGAGGCTATAGACAAGGACTATAGTCTCCTTTTTTTTGCCCTATGAGTTTAACCATTGGCCTGACATATGACTTAAAAGAAAGTCGTCCGATTCAGCCCGGCGAGCCGGCGGACATCAACGCCGAATTTGATTCGCAAGAAACGGTGCAGGATCTCAAGAAGATCTTTGAATCGGCTGGATATAAAGTTAAATTGATCGGCAACGCGCATCAACTTCTTGAAAAGATCAAGGATCTGGATGTGGACGTTGTTTTTAATATTGCAGAAGGTTCTTTCGGCCGCAGCCGTGAATCGCAGGTCCCTTTACTGCTTGAGATGCACAAGATCCCTTTTATCGGCGCTGACGCGTTGACATTAGGCATAACGCTGGATAAGGCTTTGGCTAAAAAATGTTTTATCGCGGACAAGATCCCGACAGCAAGATATTTTTTAGCAACAACAACGGAAGATCTTCAGGGTCAAAACCATATTGGCTTTCCGCTAATGGTTAAACCTTGCTGTGAAGGAACATCCAAAGGGATCAGCTCATTGTCACGTGTTGAAGATGATGAAGGATTGGCGCGGCAAGTAAAGCTTGTTGTTGAAGGCTATCATCAGCCGGCCTTAGTTGAGGAATTTATCAAGGGGGCTGAATTTACGGTCGTTGTTTTTGGCAATGAGCGGCCTGAGGCGATGCCGGTCATCCAGTATGCGATCAACGGCAAGACCGATCTTGGCAATGCATTTTATACATTTGAAAATGTACGCAAAGAAGACGTGAAATATATCTGTCCGGCAAAAATATCAGAGGATTTAAAGAAAAGATTGCAGCGTATCGCCATTGAGGCTTACTTGTCTGTCCAATGCCGCGATTTCGGCCGTGTAGATTTTCGTGTGGATGAAAAAGGGAACCCTTTTGTTCTGGAGATCAATCCGTTGCCAAACTTATCAAAAAAAGACACATTTTTTTATACTGCTCAAGCACTCAACCGTCCTTTTGAGGAGTTGGTCCTCAGGGCGTTAGAAGAAGGATTGTACAGGCTAAACCTTAAGGTGAAGGAGGCAGGAGTCTAACATGAATCCCATTGAGCAGGCTGCAGGAAGCGCCCAGGAAAAAATAGCGGTCATTAAACCAAATCTTTCCTCTAAAGAAAATCGCTTTATCAATTTTTTTGAGAACGCCACGCCTATGGATTGGGAAGACTGGACATGGCAGGCACGTAATCGTATTAACACCAAAGAAGCCTTGTCGCAGATCATGAGCTTGACCGAAGAGGAGACCCGAGGCATTGATCGTTGCGGAGAAAAGTTGCAAATGGCCATTCCTCCATATTTTGCCAGCCTGATCGATCCAGAGGATCCAAGCTGTCCTATACGCCGTCAATGCATCCCTTTAGAAAATGAGCTGATCCGCTCTCCTCATGAGCTTGAGGATCCTTGCGGAGAGGATGCCAATATGCCGGTTTATGGCCTGGTGCATCGCTATCCTGATCGTGTTCTGTTTCTCGCGAGTGAGATGTGCGCCATGTATTGCCGTCATTGTACGCGCTCGCGCATGTTCTCAAAAGGGCGCGCGAAACCCAAGGCGTCCAGCTATGAGGCTGTTTATGAATATATTCGTTCCAACAAGAAGATCCGCGATGTATTGATCTCCGGTGGGGATCCTTTGATGCTTGGGGACCATATTCTCGAGGGGATCATTAAGAACTTAAAGGCGATTCCGCACGTGGAAATGGTGCGTATTGGGACGCGCGTTCCGGTCACGCTCCCGCAACGTATCACCACGGAATTCGTGAACATGCTAAAGAAATACAGTCCAATATGGATGAGCATTCATTTTAATCATCCTAAAGAGATCACAAAGCGTGTTCGTTTTGCCTGTGAGCTTTTAGCTGATAATGGTATCCTGCTGGGAAGCCAAACAGTTCTTCTTAAAGGCATCAACGATAAGCCGTATGTCATGAAAAAATTGATGCACGAACTTTTGAAGATCCGGGTCCGTCCGTATTATATTTACCAATGCGATCCGATCGTTGGGTCGTCTCATTTTCGCACGCCTTTGTCTGTTGGCCTCAATATCATTGAGAAATTAAGAGGACACACGTCGGGATATGCTGTGCCGACCTTTGTGGTGGATGCTCCAGGTGGTGGGGGCAAGATCCCGATCGAACCCAATGTTGTCGTCTCTCAGCAGAACGGATCCTATGTCCTCAAGAACTATGCCGGCAAAGAATTCGCGCATTACGATCCTGCCTGATCCCTGATCCATGACCGCACAACGAAGCGTTGACTATTTGTAAGCGCTATGATATTATTGGCGCTTACTAAGGTTTTTATTAACAAAGTCATTCATTCCAGCCGACCGAGAAAGAGGTGAGTTCATTATGGCGGAAGTTAAGGTAACCGATAGCTTTGAAAAAGCTCTCAAGGTTTTTAAACGCCAGTGCCAGCGAGAAGGTTTCTTGATGCAAATCAAAGAAAAGCGTTATTACTCCAAACCTTCGGAAATTAAACGACGTAAAAAGTCGCGCGGTAAACAGTTCTCAGGTTAATAAGCCGTTCATCCTCAACGTTCATTCTTCCTTTTATTAAAGGATCATGTATGGGTGGCTCCAAACGTATCGCTATTTTGGTCGAAGATCTTTATCAGGTCTTAGAGGTTTGGTATCCTTTTTATCGATTGCGCGAGGAGGGGTTTGACGTTGTCATTATTGGGACAGGGACAAAAAGGCAATATGGCAGCAAGGAAGGTTATCCTGTGGATGTTCACGCCTCGATCGATCAAGTTGTCGCGACGGATTTTGACGCGGTGATTATTCCCGGAGGATGGGCTCCTGATATCATGAGGCGTTATGAAAAAATGGTGATTTTTGTCCGCGACCTTTATCGACAAGGAAAGATCGTTGCCTCGATCTGTCATGGCGGATGGATGCTTGTTTCTGCCGGCATTTTAAAAGGAAAGAAGGCGACAAGTTTTTACGCGATCAAGGATGATCTGATCGCGGCTGGCGCATATTTTGAGGACAAGGAAGTCGTGGTTGATAACAATCTTATCACCTCGCGTAAGCCTGATGACTTGCCGCGATTCGTTCAAGAGATTATCCAACAACTTAAAGGGCCATATGTTAAAAGTTAAGCGTGCTTTGATCAGTGTTTCAGATAAAGCAGGTTTGGTGGAGTTTGCTAAGGGGTTGCGATCGTTAGGCGTTGAGATCTTGTCTACGGGTGGGACTGCTAAGTTGTTGCGCAGCGCGCATCTGGATGTCCAAGAGGTTTCGGATTACACAGGATTTCCTGAAATGCTTGATGGACGGGTGAAAACTTTGCACCCATCTATTCATGGCGGCCTTTTAGCTGTTCGCGATAATCCCCAACACATGAAGCAGGTGGCCGATCAGCGTATTGGCCTGATCGATATGGTTGTCATCAATCTTTACCCATTCGAGAAGGTTAGCCAGAAGCCAACCGTCCATCTGGATGAGGCGATCGAGAATATCGATATTGGCGGCCCTGCGATGTTGCGTTCCGCTTCTAAGAATTTTAAGCATGTCGCGGTTGTTTGCAATCCTGAAAGATATAAAATGATCCTGCAGGAGCTGAACAATAACAGCGGGATCCTATCCGACCGCTTGCTTTTTACCCTTGCCGTTGAAGCTTTTGAACATACAGCCCGTTATGATAGCATTATCCATCATTTTCTTGATCAACGTTTGCAAGGGGCTGATCTATCGTCTTTGCCAAAAAGCCTTGCATTGCATTTTACGAAAGCGCAGGACTTACGCTATGGGGAGAACCCTCATCAGCCGGCTGCCTTTTATAGGGATGCCGGAGCTCCAACAGGTTTGGCAAAAATGAAGCAGCTCCACGGCAAAGAGTTGTCGTATAACAATATCCTTGATCTAAATAGCGCTGTTATGGCGATCAAGGATTTCTCGAATCCTGCTGCTGTTGTGATCAAACATAATAATCCTGCCGGTCTCGCTGAGGACAAAAGCCTGGCCAAGGCTTATCGAGCCGCGTTCGCCTGTGATCCTCTTTCTGCTTTTGGCGGCATTGTTGGGCTGAATCGTTGTGTTGATCTTGCGACCGCAAGATTGATATCAAAAAGCGGTTTCATGGAATGCGTGATCGCTCCAGGGTTTGCCGCTGATGCTTTGAAATTGCTGAAAGAAAAAAAGAATGTGCGCGTGATCGAGCTTGATTTTAGCGATCTGAAAGCGAATGATTTTGATTTTAAAAAAGTAAAGGGTGGATTACTTTTTCAGAGAGAAGATGATGTTCAGCTTAGCGCCTTAGACGTCAAGGTTGTTTCCAAAACAAAGCCGACAAAAGCGCAGATGATATCTTTGTTGTTCGCCTGGAAAGTCGTTAAGATCGTCAAGTCCAACGCTATTGTCCTTGCCAAGGGGTGCCGTGTCGTTGGTATCGGAGCTGGTCAGACGAGCAGGGTGGGAAGCGTGGAGATCGCGATCAAGAAAGCCGGCAAAAATGCGCGTGGCGCTGTTTTGGCATCAGACGCATTCTTTCCGAAGGTCGACAATATTCAGCTCGCTGCCAAGGCTGGCATTAAAGCGATCATTCACAGCGGTGGATCTATCGCTGATGAAGAGGTGATCCGTGAAGCTGATCGCAAAAAGCTTGTGCTGATCGCAACAGGCGTTCGTCATTTCAAGCACTGATCTTCATGGCTGACTTTGCTACAACTTATCTTCGCTCCTTTATCAATTATGAACATGGTAGCATCCCTTCCGACTTAGGAGCATTTCAGTTAGATCGTATCCAAAAGCTTTTAGGTCGTTTACGTGATCCTCACAAAGCCTATCCTGTTATTCACATTGTTGGCACAAAAGGAAAAGGTTCGACAGCGATTTTCTTGGCTTCGGCCTTGAGGGAGGCGGGCCTTAAAGTCGGCCTTTATACCTCGCCACATTTGTATGATGTCAAGGAGCGCATTCGTGTTTTAGCGCCACAAGCTGCGCGTCGGCGGAAAGAAACAGCGTTTGAAGGGAAGATCTCTCGCTCGGCTTTCGAAAGGATTCTTAAGATCCTTAAGCCTCAGATTGATCATGTGCTTCAGAGAGAAGCGCTTGGAAAGATAACGTTTTTTGAGGTCATGACAGCGGCAGCATTTTATTTCTTTGAGAAACAAAAAGTCGATGTTGCTGTCCTTGAGGCGGGGCTGGGAGGACGCCTTGACGCTACGAATGTTAGCGCTTCTGATCTGTGTGTCATAACGTCTATCAGCCTTGATCATACGGCCCAGCTTGGGAAGACCCTGCAAAGCATTGCTCGTGAAAAGAGCGCTATTATTAAGAAAAGTACACAGGCTATTTTTCTTTCGCAGCAAACCCCGCAGGTGAACAAGGTCATCTATCAGGTGGCAAAAAAATATCAGGTCCCTCTCTTTCAGGTCGGGCGCCAGATCCGTTGCCGTGTTTCGCGACAAGGCTTGGACAGGACATGTTTTTCTTTGCGCATGCAAGATAGAGAGCGGCTAAAGCTTCAGGTTCCTCTTTTGGGTTCTCATCAGGCTCAGAATGCTAGCTTGGCGGCAAGCGCGGCGTGGCATTTCTTAAAACAAAAAGGCATACAAGATCGTAAGGCTATTGAAAAAGGTCTCGCGAACGCTGTTTGGCCTGGACGCTGCGAGATCGTGAAACGTCACCCAGATATTATTGTTGATAGCGCGCATAATGGGGATTCTATGAGAAAATTCTTATTATCCATTAAGTCTCTGTTCCCGGGGCGTAAGGCATGGATCATTTTTGGAGCGTCGTGTGACAAAAATATTTCCAATATGCTATCCATGCTGGTTCCGCACGCCAAGGCTATTTGTTTAACGCGCTCCCGTCATCCTCGCTCATTCGATTTTAACGGTCAGATCCGGATGTTTAGATCGTGGCAGAAGAATCCTAGGATTTTTTCTACGGCGGCGAATTGCTCTGTTGCTTTGCATTGTTTTTTGAAGAAAGCCAGAAAGCAGGATATAATTTTAGCAACAGGTTCTGTTTTTATTGCCAGTGAAATACGAAAATATGCATATACTACACATAAATGATACGATCGCCGCGATCGCCACACCGTCCGGTGAAGGCGGCATAGGCATTGTCCGCATGAGCGGCGCTAAATCTTTTGAGATCGCTGACAAGATCTTTATTAGCCCTTCTTTGCAGAAGCCTTCTCAGCTTGTGACACACACCGTGCATTATGGACGCATTGCGGCTCAATCCCAAGGCACGCTTGCTTTTGTTGATGAAGTTCTTTTGATTCCGATGCGCGCTCCTAAGACGTATACTCGCGAAGACATGGTAGAGATCCATTGTCATGGGGGTCTTATGGCCGTTCGTGCGGTATTGAGTCTTGTTTTGCAGCAGGGTGCCAGGTTAGCAGAAAGAGGAGAGTTTACGAAAAGAGCTTTTTTAAGTGGTCGCATCGACCTAACACAGGCAGAAGCTATTTTGGACATCATTCAGGCAAAAACAGATATTTCATTGCGATCAAGCGTTCGTCAGCTCAAAGGCGAGCTTACTTTGGAGCTTGAAGCTTTACGAGAGAGCTTGGCAGATATTTATACACAGCTGGAGGCGGTCGTCAATTTTCCTGAAGATGATCTTGACACAGCAGGGTATGAAAGCTTGAAAGAAAAGAATCGTGAAGTTTGCGCGCGAGTGCGAACACTTTTTGAATCAGGGCAGGAAGGGCGAATTTTGAAAGAAGGAGCTAAGGTTGTGATTTGCGGCAAGCCGAATGTTGGAAAGTCCTCTATCCTAAACGTTCTGTTGCGTCAGCCGCGAGCGATCGTAAGTGCGATGGCTGGGACGACTAGAGATACGATCGAAGAGCTGGCTCAGATCAATGATGTCCCTGTTCAGCTCGTGGACACGGCGGGTATCCTTCAGCCGCGGGATGCAGTTGAGCAAGAGGCCGTACACCGTAGTCGTTTGAATATCGAAAGTGCTGATCTTGTTCTTTTTGTCCTTGATGTTTCAGAAAAGGTGGATAAGAGAGACGAAGAGATCATAAGGGCCATTGAGAAAAAGAATGTGATTCTGGTCTTTAATAAAAGTGATCGTCCTGTGGTCTTGGACATTGAGGAAGTGCAAAGAAAGTTGCCTGAGTGTCGATCAGTCAGCATTTCCGCTCTGCAAAAGAGCAATATTGAGCAGCTAAAAGAACAGGTCGTCAGCAATCTTTTGCATGGACATCCTATAGATTCTCATCGTCTTTTTATTCAGAATGCTCGCCAGATAGAAGCGCTTGGCCAGTGCCTTCAGGCTCTTCTTCGCGCTCAAGAAGCTTTCTGCGAACAAATCCCTCCTGAGTTTATCGCTGAAGAAATAAGAACGGCCATTCATTATCTTGACCAGATCACAGGCAAGGATATCAGCCAAGACCTTTTGGAGAGGATTTTTGAATCGTTTTGTATCGGAAAGTAGTGTTAGAAGTTTTCTTTGACCGCGTGGCTATAAAGATCCAGAAGTTTTTGGACAAAGTCTTTGTCTCTTAGAAGAGCTTGGATTTTAGGATTAGCGATAAGGCGCGCGATATCCTTTTCTTCGATCAGTTTTATGATTTTTTCATCTTGCAGGACGGCTTGTAATTTCTCATCGCCATAAATCGCTTGCATACTTTCATCGGACATGATCCTGCTGCCTTCAGGACTTTTTAGGCTTGATGTGTTCGATTGCAATAATAGATCAGGCTGCTCATGCATTTTTTTCAGCGCTTGATAGATCGGATAACGGGAGAATATCTTGGATTCAGCCAGTGTGTATGTCAATGACTGCTCCGTGATCCTTTTTGCTTTTTTGAAAAAAGGTTTATCGACGCGGACCATGACGAACAGGAACATGACTGAAAGGGTTAGCGACAATGACCAGCTTAGGCCGATCATGGCCCCTAGTCCGCGGCTGAGCAGGCTACAACGTTTAGTCTTGACGATCATGCGGTTCCAGACAGAAAGGCCGATCCATAAAAGGATCGACAGGCCGGTAGATAGCAAAAAGAATATTTTTAAGCTTTCAAGGATGTCGTAGTTGCCTCGAAAAGATGTCAGGGCGATCTGGCTACTGATCAACAGTGCCGCAAAGGCCAAGGCAAAGCGCATGATACCCTGTACCCATCCTAAGCACGTAAAATAAAGGACTACGAGAATAACGACAATATCCGCTTGGTTCATTATATCCATATGCTGTCTCCGATTACTTTCACTATAACTGAAACATCTTATTCAATCAAGAAGCAAAAGCTTAATCTCTAGAAGATGTGTCATGAGATTTCTTGGAAAGACTTGCTAATTAGTCTATAATACAAAAAAGGAGGGCGTATGCGTATTCATCATTTGATCATGGTTTCTATTCTTTTGATAAGCGTTAGCGCTTGCACTCAGATGCAAGTTGGCTATCTTTCCGCGAAAGCGATATCCGCCACCAATGCCGGAAGTTTCGCCAAGGCGGAAGAGTTATATTTAAAGATCATCGAGCTTGAGCCAAATGTCGCAGATCATCATTGGCAGCTTGCGGGTGTTTATATCGCTTCTCGACAGCAAGCAAAAGCCCAGAAAGAGATCCAAGTCTTGCGACGCTTGGGAAGGGACGATCTTGCGGATCAACTTTTCATTATTATGAATAAACCAGCTGAATAATTTTAAGGCGCTGCTTGGGGTGCTGCGAACATGGAAAATGCGAAATAAAGGATCAGCGCGATAAAGGGAATGGCAAGAAGGATAAGGATTATTTGAACGACCTTGCTCGTTGTTTTTGAAGCTTTTATTTTTTTGTTGCGAATTTCTATGGACTTTTGATGCTGTGCCCGATATTCTTCAAGGCTGACCTGTTCCAGACCTTTTGGCAAGGGCTTTTTTTTCTGATCTTTAGGTGATATTTCTTCTTTGGTCATCGGGCTTACTATCTTTCTTGAAAGTGGACTTACTATATCATAAGCAAAAAGATGCTTCAATATGAATTACGGTATTTTTCGGGTGAACACCTTGATTCCACCTGATAGATGTGTTATATTTAATCTAGTCACGAAGCCACGAAAGAATTCAAAAACCATAAAAGGACGGTTGATCTATGAATAAGCGTGAGAATCCACGCTACGATTGTCGTGTTCCACTCATGGATGAACGCAGAGAAACCCTGAGTAGCAGCTATACTACAGATATTAGCCGCACAGGGGTTGGTTTCGTGTCAACGCGATTTATTCCTGTCAATAGTAAGCTTATGGTCGAGATCGCGTTAACTCGAGAGGAAAATCCAATGCTGGTCCAGGGGCGAGTTCAGTGGGTCGAAAAGATCCCTCATTCGTCCAATTTTCGCATTGGCATGAATTTTTCAGATATTTCGTCAGATGCGCAGTCGCGTATCGCAGAGCATTTTGACGTCTCTGCTTAATATTTTAAAGCCACGGGGAAAGAGAATGCCCCTTGAAGAATCGACTTAGCAGTAATCAGCGTCTTTTTGAACGCGTGGAGGTTCGTTTTCCTGCCCGAGTGAAGACTCTTCAAGCCTCTGAAGAGCGCGATATCGTTGTCAAAGATTTTTCTCCGGAAGGCATCAAAGTCCTTACGCATCAACGCTTTTCATTATTTGATCGCTTATCGCTTTCATTGACGCCCATTGATGGATCCGGCCCCGTTTTCATGGATGGTTATGTCGTGTGGACGGGTAAGGACAGCTCTGATAACTGGCATGCGGGGATCAAGTTTAGCCAAGTTGACCTGCTAAAAGCCAATCGCATCATCGAATTTTGTCAGCGTTCTTGACAGATATCTAAAATCAGAAATAAAATCTTGACCAGCCCCTAAGCCTCGTGTTAAACTCACTTTTCAATTTATATTAAATATACAATTTAACCCTTTAACCCATTATTACATATGCAATACGGTCATTTTTCTTCAGACAGCACAGAATACATCGTTACTGATCCTCAGACACCTTTTCCGTGGATCAATTATCTGACGAACGAGCATTATTGCTCCATCATCTCTCAATGCGCAGGCGGTTATAGTTTTTATCGCGATTGCCGCACGAACCGCGTAACGCGCTGGGCTCCGGAAAACTATCATTTTGACCGCCCAGGCAAATACATCTTCTTACGTGATGAGCAGGGGCACGCCTGGTCAGCGACTTATCAACCGATCCGCCAGAAGCCTTCTTTGTACGCGTGCCATCATGGATTGGGATACACGACCATTCGTTCTAAAAATTTTGGGATCCTGTCGGAAGTAACATATTTTGTTCCAGAAGAAGATGATTGTGAGATCTGGATCGCGACACTGGAGAATACGACATCCAAGACCAGAAAGCTTGAAGTCTTTCCATATGTTGAATTTTTGCTCGGAGATTACCAGGAAGAATTGCGCTATCGCAATATCATGAATTTGTATAACCGTATCTGGTTTGACAAGAAGCAAAAGGCGATCTTTGCCAAAAAGACAGCCCAATGGGCGGGTATGAACATTCAGCCGTTCTCAAGCTTGATCTTTTTCGCTTCTTCTTTGGAGCCGAAGGGCGCTTGCACTCGCAAAGAGACTTTTCTGGGCCGCTACAACAACGAAGAAAGACCGCAGGCTGTTGTCGATGGAAAGTTTGAGGATTTTCATCTTTGTTCGGGCGAGGACGG
This sequence comes from uncultured Planctomycetales bacterium, assembly GCA_964486675.1. Lineage (GTDB taxonomy): Bacteria > Omnitrophota > Gorgyraeia > Zapsychrales > Aceulaceae > CALGLP01. Next base: position 24,926 of record CAZAOD010000004.1, read on the forward strand.
CATTGGCTCCTTTAAACATGTTGTGACCTTGAAACCCGGACAGCGTGTTGATTTTACGGTCGTTCTAGGGCAAACAGAAAGATTGGCCGGCTTAAAGAAGCGTCTGGCGAACTATAAGAATCTTTCTTATGCCAGAAAAGAGCTTGCTAAGACAAAGAAAATTTGGCAAGAGCGTATCTTGAACAATATTGAAATCCAAACACCAGATAGAGATTTGAACACGATCGTTAATGTTTGGCTGAAATATCAAATGTATATTTGTAATATTTGGTCCCGTTCTCCCAGCTTTTTTCATGAAGGTTCAGGCGGACGAGGCTATCGTGATTCCTGTCAGGATTCCGAATCCATTGTTTCTATCAATTCTGCTTTAACGCGTAAGCGAATCCTTAAGATCGCCTCTCTGATCCGTCGTGATGGAACGTCCGCCCCAGGGTGGTCGGAAACAGTCGGACCGCATAAATTTTTGCCGAACAAGGACCATCAAGTCTGGCTTACCTCTACTGTTTGCGCGTACGTGAAGGAGACAGGGGATACGGGGATCTTATCGGAACAGGTTCCGTATCTTCGCGACAAATGGGTGGGTGGATGGCATGAGGACAAAAATTGGAAGGGCCCTGCCAGAGAGGATGGCAAAGGAACTCTGTTAGAGCATTTAGAAAAAAATCTCAGCTTTTGTTTTTCTGATACGGGCGCGCGAGGATTTCCCTTGATTGGTCACGCGGACTGGAATGACGCGATCGATGCCGCCGGGATCAAGCATAAAGGGGACAGTGTTTGGCTGGCTCAAGCTTTGGTGCGGTCTTTGCGCTTGTTCGTTGACCTGTGCGAATTTATCGGTGAAACAGAGAAGGCTCGCAAATACTGTCAGATGGCTGATGTGATGGATAAACGTATCAACGACAAGGGCTGGGATGGGGAATGGTATTCGAGAGGATTTGATGACAGCGGTCAGGTCTATGGAAGCCGCAAGGACAAGGAAGGGAAGATCTTTCTAAATACGCAAGCTTGGGCCGTTCTTTCAGGTGTTGCTAAGGACAAAAGGCTTAAGACGGTATTAAAGAGTGTTGATAAATACCTTAACGGACCTCATGGGCTGGCATTGTTTTATCCAGCTTTTACTTCATGGGTTAAGCGCTTGGGGCGTATTAGCATGTTCTCAGAAGGCACAAAAGAAAATGCGGCTGTTTTTTGTCACGCGGCAACTTTTATGGCTGTTGCGTACGCGATGATCGGGCATGGCGACAAGGCTTACGAAGCGATGAAAAAGGTCATGCCTAACGCCCAAAAGGACATGGAGCTTTATAAAACAGAACCTTACGCCTACGCTGAATATCTTGTCGGTCCAGGGAATCCTTATCGCTATGGTGAAGGAGCCTTCACGTGGATCACCGGCACGGCCGGCTGGAGCTTTATGGCCGCGACAGAATGGCTCTTAGGCGCTCGTCGAGATCTTAACGGTTTACGTGTTGACCCTTCGATCCCTCGTCATTGGAAGAAATGCTTTATTCGACGTCCATTCCGTGGCAGCGTTTATGAGATCACGATCGAAAACCCCAAAAGTAAAGAGCATGGTGTTAAAGCTGTCTTTCTGGATGAAAAAGAGCTCGACACTAATTTGCTTCCGGCTCTTAACGACGGCAAGACGCATCGCGTCAGGGTTGTTTTAGGATAACACCCTCTTTTCGTTTCTAGCTTAAGATCAAGATCCTAGAAGTATTTTGTGTAGAACAAGCGGATAATGTGTTGCGTATCCACTGTTGGCGTTGAACTGCCGATGTAGGGAGTGCCGGTAGCATAGCCTGTGTAGATCGATGGCCCGACACCGTAAGAAGCCGTGATTTTGCTTTCGTCCCTTAACAGATATTGTGTTTCAAAGAAGAAATTGTGATGGCTCTGAAAATCAATTTCCCCTCTGTTGTTGCCTAAAGAATCCAGATCAAGTAATTTGCTCAGGCTATTCCATCGGCTCCACGTGTATTTTGCGTACATTTGAAGATTTGCTGTTGGCATATAGCTAGCGGCCAGTCCGACATGATTCATGTTGTCATCAATAGGTCCTGCAAATTCATTAGGATTACGCGTGTAATCCAGATAAATACCCCACTTATCATTTGGTCTAAAGTCAAATCCTGTGCGGAAGATATTGTGATATTCGTAAGGCGGAGAGGAAAAGAATCCTTGGCTATACAAGAAATTATAGTCGTAACGATAAATTCTACCGTAGGCGTCGTACGTTGCCGTGGTGGTGTCGTTCAAGATGCCCCTTGGAAAGTTATCCGCGCCAGCAGTAAAATCATTCGTACGCTCCCAAATACCACTCCAGGCCATCCAGTCAGTTAGCCAATATTTTAGTCCCAGAGATGTTGTGTAAAGATTGGCATCTTCTCCGTCAGGAATGGCTGTGTTTGCCATGTAGCCACCGTCAAGACGTGTCATGTAAGGGTCAAAACCTCCCGTCGTGCGCGGAACATGATGGGTTAGTAAAAGCATTTTTGTTTCAAAGCGCTTATTTGGTTGCCAACCCCATTCTGTGCGAGCAACTGTTTCAACATATTTATTCGTGCTGGCCTGATGAACATTGCGGATATCTGCCAGGCCTTTTAACTTTTCATCCCAAAATGAAAGGTCTGTCCGCCAGTTCGCGACATAGCGGTCGTAGTCGATACCGTTACCGATCCGGAAAGCGTTAATATCATCCGCAGAGATCGTTTGAAAACTGACGGGATCCCGGAATGTCAGATGGCGTCCCCAGAATTCATCATCACGCGTTTCTAGGTATGTTGAAAGGCTGGACTGAAATCCTTTGTCCATGCGCGAAAGACGCAAACGTGTTTTATAAAAGGTTGGCTCGCCATCATCCGGCTTGATAAGGAAATAATCCTGATCAGCGCCTTCAAGATAAGAGGACGTTTTCATTAATTGTAGATCATAGGCAGATCCTCGTTGTTGAGAATCATAAAAGTCATTGGTCAGGTCTTGCTGCAGGTAGGAGAAAGCGTATTGAGCGGAAACTTTTGAGCTGGGGCTCATCATGAGCCCTGAATCAACACTGGTGACGATATTATACGCGTCAAGGTCCTGATTAATAAAGCCAAGATGGGCGTTATCTGTGATGCCGACATAGAACTGTTCAGAGAAGTTCTGTTTTGCGCGGACACTGGTCGCCAAAGCATCAAAGATGTCATAGTCTTGCCACAGCGTTTTTGGCGAAGCGACCGTCGCGAGGATCTCTGTGTTTTCTTTACTAAAATTCGCTGAAAAGCCGCGCAACGCTGTTAAGCGGTTTCCTTCACTGTCACGTGTCGCAAAAGCTAAGTCGTCATTCCACTCGCCTTTTGTAAAATCAACAGGGGTAGCGCCGGCATTGACATGCCCTGGTTTCCAATTCGCTAGCCAAGGGCTTTCTTCCCACCAGGTTCTGTTGTTGGAAAGGCGCAAAGGGTCATCTGTGGACAGCGCTTTATCCTCAAGCCCAAAGGGGAAGACCTGAAGCTTGATCGTATCGCTTGGCTCATAGTCTACCCAGAGTTCGCGCACAGGTTGAAACCACATGTTGAGTTTTGTGTCAGGCAAGAGAAATTGATTGCTAAATTTTGTCGTTAGCATGGTACTGGCTATTTGACCATTGATAACTTTCAGCTCAGGAATAGCCATTAAATCACCATTCTGAAGCGTGTCAACATTAAGGCCCATGGTATAAGCACTGTTGCCAGAATAAAAGAACTGAACATCAGCAGAGTCTCCACCGACCCCAGACAAGGTCATCTTTTTTGATTTTCCGACATAGCTCCAGGGGTCAAGGGCAATATTCGTGTGAAACGAAAAAGGATTGCCAATAGGTTCAACATCAACATCAAATTTCATTTGGCTATAAATCGCAGGGTCGTAGGTGTTGATGCGCTGGTTCAGCTGATCCCCGGAGAGAAGGCGATAATTCTTTTCATTGAGGTCAAAGTTCGCACGCTTCCAGATAAATTCGCCACCCCCGGATGTTTCAAATCCAAAGCCCGCGCGCACTTTACCGTGGATCATGACCTCTTCAGGTTTGGTTTCCTGATATTCTTTTTGCTTAGAAGAAAAAGATCGATTATCAACAGATTTCTGAGGAGCGATGTCTTCATCGCCGAAAGCTTCAAGCATTTTTGCTTCAGAGACAGTCTCAGCATTTAGTGCGGAAGCAAGGGTCTGGCGAACTGTCCGGGCAGGAGGATAGCTAGTGACCGCTTGTTGACCTTTTGTATGTTGAGCATATTCTTGTTCCAGCTCTTTGATCGCGTGAAATTTGTTGAGCTCGTCGTTAATAGCTTTGTCGCGGTTTTCAGCGTATGATACTGAGGATCGCGCGTTTTCTATGGATTGTCGGCAGAGAGGAAGGTATTTGAGGGCATCAGGATTGCCAGGCTCTCTGTTCAAGGCCGCTTCAAATTTCTTTGCGGCTTCAACATATTGTCCTTGGCCGTATAAAAAAAGACCCATTTCAGCATCGATATTGCTGGCTGACGCTGTTAAGGGAAGGATAGAAGAAAGAGCGACAACAAGAAATCCCAATAAACAAATCGTTGCCAATTTTATGGCACAGTTCTTTTGGTTCAAGATGACCTCAGAATTCTATTAAATAAGATTAATTAATATGTGGAACTAAATAAGTATAACATATAAAAAATAAAGAAAGCAAGACAGCTTTTAAATTTTTCGGTTCTAATGTTGTGGATATGAAGAAGGTAGCGGCATCTTTCTTGTGTCGAGGAAGGGCGATCCGTTGTTTTTGACAATAAAAAAGCTTTATGATATACTGCGATTTCTAATCAGCTCGCGGGGAAGGATGCCTGCGGGTAATGTCAACCATTCTGGAGTCCTCGGCTTCATGAAAAGAATACTGCCTGTTGTTTTCGCTGTTTTTCTTCTTGCTGGTTGCTCTCCTCTTGTTGAACAAAAAGATACGATCACTATTTGGCATTGGATGACCGATCGCCAAGATGCTTTTGCAAGACTTGCTCACCAGTATGAGCAGAAAACAGGCGTGAAGGTTCGATTTGAGCTTTATGCGCCTTCTGATATTTATTCCCGAAAGATAGTTGCCGCGGCCCAAGCGAGGGCTTTGCCGGATATTTTTGGCGTCCTTGGCGAAAAGAAAAGACTCGCTTTGTTCGTTGAAAGCGGGTTTGTGGCGGATCTGACGGAAGAATTCAAGAAAAATGATGGCTTGTGGGAAAAAAGTTTTTTTGAAAAAGCTTTAAATGTGAATCGTTTTGAACCTAACAATGTCTACAAGATCAAACCAGGTATTTATGGTGTTCCTTTGGATGTCACGAACATCCAGATGCTTTACAATAAAGAGTTGTTCGCAAAGGCCGGTATCAAAGAATCTCCGAAGACATTTGATCAGTTCTTAGAAAATATCGCTGTTTTTAATCGTCTCGGTATCGATGGGCTTGTTTCTGGATGGGGTGAGAATTGGATGATCGACTGCTTCGCTTCGATTTACGCGCTGAATATAATGGGAGAAGAAAAAGTGATGGCCACCTATCGAGGAGAAGTTTCTTATACAGATGAAGACTGGATCAAGGTGTTGTCGCTTTTTAAGACATTGCGTGACCACAAAGCTTTGGCGCCGGGCGTTGTGACAAAGGGTAACAAGTATGCAGAGCAAGATTTTGCTTTGGGACGCGCTGCTTTTGCTTTTAATGGGTCCTGGTGTGTGAATGTTTATGATAAAATGAATCCAGCCTTGCAATATGCCGTTATGCTCCCTCCGCGCATTGATCCAGATGTGCCGATGCGGATTTGGGGCGGAGCAGGATCTTCTTTTGTCGTTAATCAAGCAGCGGGCGACAGACAAAAAATTGTTGATTTTTTGAAATGGTTGACCGGCAAAGAGCAACAGGTTTTTCTTTCTCAGGAAACAAAGAACCTGCCGTCCAATCGCGAGGCTTTATCCGAGATCCCGGATGTTCTGATTCAGTTTGCCAAAGAGATGGATGCCACAACACATCCATCTCTTTGGCCTTACAATGAGTTGCCCCTTATCACGGAAGCATTTTGCAAGGGTATTCAAGCGATCATTATTGGTGAAGCAACTCCTGAAAAAGTTGCGGCTGATGTCCAACGTCTTAAAGAGCGTGAGATGAGAAGGGAGCGACAATAACTTGCTATGCGCGTTGCCAGCGTGAAAAATTCAACCACTGCAGGCATCAAGGAGCTTTTCGGTAACTATCTGTTTATTTTGCCAGCCGTTCTCATCTTCTCCTTCTTTTATATTTATCCTTTTTTTGAGATCTTCTATCTTTCACTGCATGAATGGAACGGTATTTCTGCAGAGCGTCATTTTGTTGGACTTGGTAACTTCATTGAGATCATGCAGGATAAGGTTTGGTGGATGTCCGTATGGCATGCGGCCTATATTACGCTCATTGCTTTGACCTTTCAAAATGTCTTGGCTTTTGCGTTAGCACTTTCCTGTGATAGGGATATCCGAATGCGCAGGTTTTATCGCTTTGTTTTTTATCTTCCTCCCGTCTTGTCTGAAGTTGTTGTTGGTTTGATTTGGCGCTGGATCCTCAGCGCGAGCATGCAAGGCGGAGAACCCGTTGGCTTGCTGAATTATTTCTTGACAAAAGCGCATTTATATCATTTAATGCGAGATTGGCTGTCTGATCCTCGAACAGCATTGACATCGATTGCTGTTGTTCATAGCTGGAAGGGTTTTGGTTGGGGATTTATCATCTTGCTCGCGGGATTGCAGACCATTGACCGCCAACTTTATGAAGCTGCGCGCGTGGATGGCGCAGGTTCACTGAGCATCTTAAAGAATATTACCATTCCCATGATGATCCCGGTTTTCATCATGGTTATGATCCTTACGATTTTGGGCTCCATGCAGGTTTTCGTTCTGGTCCTTTCAATGGTAGGCCAGGGCTTGGTCTATCACACGGAAGTTCCTGTTACGCGCATTCTTGACTCTATGATTGGAACAAGCCGTTTCGGCTACGCTTGCGCGCAAGGGATTGTCTTCGGCGGGATCCTGGTCGTTGGCTCTTTTGCTTTGCATAAATTTTCAAAGAAAGTAAAACAAGAATAGAAATAGTGATCATGGCTGTCGTCAACCATAAGCGGATTAAGGTTGTTCAATCAGTGCTCTTGCACATGTTCTTGCTTTTTGCTGCCATGACATGTTTGTTTCCTCTGCTGTGGATGTTACGGTCATCTTTAATGACCAATGAAACTATTTTTGTTGATAAGGCCTTGATCCCGCAAACGCTTCATTTCAATAATTTTTATTTGGCCTGGACGCAGGGTAAGTTTGGGGTCTATTTCTTAAACAGTATCATCTATACTGCCAGCGCCGTTTTCGCGATCATCATCATTGCCTCTTTGGCCGCTTATGCGTTCTCTCGACTACAATTCCCGGGAAAGAATTTCTTTTTTTATTTATTTTTAGCCGCCATGATGATCCCTTTGCCCGGCAGCTTTGTCCCGCTGGTCGTTCTCATGAACAAACTTCATTTAGCTAACACGCGCATCGGCTACATCCTGTGCATGATCAATGTCGGTTTATCGCTGAGCATTTACATTCTTAAAACATTCTTTGACAAAATGCCGTCAGCCTTAGAAGATGCAGCGCGTATAGACGGTTGCTCAAAGCTGGGGATCTGGTTCCATGTGGCTTTGCCATTGGCGCGTCCGGCGATCGCTGTTGTTGTTATTTTTAACACTTTAAATATTTGGAACGAGTATATTTTAGCAACATTGTTGCTGAATCATGAGCACTTGATGCCTTTGCAAAGAGGCTTGATGGTGTATCAGGGAGCGTACAGCGTTGACTATCCTATGCTGATGGCAGGATTGTCGATCACGGCCGTTCCGGTCGTTCTGGTCTATCTGTTCATGCAAAAACATATCATCAAAGGTCTTTCGGAAGGAGCTACGGCTGGATAATGAAAAAAAATTTCTACCTATCGATCGCTGCAACTGTTCTTTTTTCTATGTTCTTTTTGTCTCAGTCTTCGGCACAAATTTTAAGCTCGCAAGAATATGTCCGCAAAGCTTGGGAGGCATCTTCACAGAATAACTTTGAAGAAGTCGACCGACTCACTGATGAATGCGTGCTTCACTATAATGATCAAGCCAAGGAGCAACAAGCGTCCTTAACGGGATTTGCTGATAAGGGAACCGAAAGCCAATATCAGGCGCTAAACGATGTCGCGACAGCTTTGTTCATTCACGCAGAGTCTTTGATGAAGCAGGGGAAGACCGAAGACTCCAGAAAACTTTTTATGCGGATCATTGAAGAGTTTTCTTGGGCGCAAAGTTGGGATCCGCGCGGCTGGTACTGGGCTCCCGCAGAAAAAGCCCAAGCCAGTATCGATAAGCTTGATGGGAAGTACGAGCAAAAGCAGGTTGTCAAGGTCGACCGTGGAGAAAAGACATTGCCGACCTTAAGTTTTCCAGGCACAGAAAAAGTCATTGACTATAAAAAATACGGACATTTTGTCGGTGTTGGGACTAAAGATTATGAATACGTAATAGATGACCCTGAAGGCCTCATGAAAGCTGCCGGGCAGTGCATTTATCCAAACACCAGCAGTCTTTTGAAAGACCCGATCTACCGCCAGATGGTAAAGGATGGAAAGCTCGGGGGCAGCCATTGGGATTTTGTGCATACGGATGACTTGCAGAAAGCCGTTTATAAATGGGCTTCTTCATCAGAAAATTGGGGCGTTAAGCTTTTTTATATGGGCCTCTTATTCGAACGAGCCCATATGTGGTATGAGGCTATCAAATGTTATCGTGCTATTCAGATCCATTTTCCACAGTCTGTTGGGCGTACATACTGGAATACGCCTTGGTATCCAGGACAAGCCGCGATCGCGAAAATACGTCATTTGATCAATATTCATCCTGAATTAGATCTTAAATATACTGGCGCCAAGATCCAGGTGATCAACGGTTTTGATAATGATGTGGCGAATGATATTGTTTTAACTTGGCCCGGGGAATTACGTAAAAAGAATATTTGGGATAGGGTCCAGGAGAAATTTACTTCATTTTTTCCTGAAAAGCAGTGCGTTTTTAAACCGTCTAATGCCAAGAAAGTTTTGGGGTCTGGCCGCGTGCGTCTTTTGCAATGCAAAGAAAGCGGACATTGGCAGCTTCAGATCGATGAGAAACCAGCCATGATCAAGGCTGTTACCTATGTGGCAACAAAGGTCGGACAAAGTCCAGACAATGGGACTCTGGCTGACTGGATGGTAGAAGATACGAACCATAACGGAAAACCCGATGGTCCTTTCGACAGTTGGGTGGACAAGAATCGCAACAACAAGCAAGACGGTGATGAGCCGGTTGTTGGGGATTTCCAACTTCTTAAGGAAATGGGTGTTAACGCGATCCGTATTTACAAACAGCCTTATAATGCGGACAAAGAGCTCTTACGTAAACTGCATAATGATTATGGCATTATGGTCATTATGGGTGATTTTTTAGGAAAATATGCTCTTGGTTCCGGTGCGAGTTGGTTTGAAGGAACAGATTATGACAATCCGGAACATAAAAAGAATATGATGGAGTCCGTTCGCAAGATGGTTGAGGAATTCAAGGATGAACCTTATGTTCTTTTTTGGCTTTTAGGTAACGAAAATAATTATGGCTTAGGATGCAACGCGGACAAGAAACCAGAAAGTTATTTTAAGTTCGTTGAAGAAGTTGCTCAGATGATCAAAGCTATTGACAAGAATCATCTTGTGGCTGTTTGCAACGGAGATACCCTGTTTTTGGATATCTTTGCTGAAAATTGTCCTTCTGTGGACATTTTTGGCGCGAATGCCTATCGCGGGGATTATGGATTTGGTTCTTATTGGGCGCAGGTCTTTGAGCTTACCGGACGTCCTGCCTTCATTACAGAATTTGGATGCCCGGCGTATGCGAATTTTCTTAGTCCAGAAGAGGCGGAGCAAGCCCAGGCTGATTATCATCAAGGAGCTTGGGAGGATATGCTTTTTAACTCAGCTGGATCCAGAGAAGGCGTTGGAAATTCTTTGGGCGGAGTTGTCTTCCAGTGGATGGACGAATGGTGGAAGAATTATGAGCCTTATTATCATGATAAGACCGCTGGGGCCAAAGGGCCTTTTCCGGATGGCTTCATGTATGAAGAGTGGTTTGGCATCATTGGTCAGGGAGATGGAAGTCATAGCCCGTTTTTGCGCCAGCTTCGCAAAGGTTATGAGTATTATAAGAAAGCCTGGAATTAACAATTTTTGGCAAACTTGAAGGTTTTGTGCTATACTCACTTTTACATTTGGCCCGTAGATAATCTTTATTAAAATCACAAAAGGAGGAGTGGCGGTATGAGAAAAATCTTTATTGCGGCTTTATTGATCCTCGGAATTGGGATCGTGAGCCCTGTTACGGCATCAGCTTATAATTTTGGCGATTATCGCTCTGTGACATTGACGAGCAAGGCGTGGGAAGCCCTCAATGCTGGTGATGTTGAAGCAGTTTTGGCTTATACTAAGAAATGTATTGAACTTTATGGCGAGCAAGCCAAAAAAATGCAAGCTTCCTTAAAAGATTATGTGAAGGGCACAAATGAGGAGGTTTTCAAGAACTGGGCGCTTAATGATGTCGCGACCTGCCTTTTCATCCAGGGCGAAGCCTATCGCAAGGCAAAAATGATGGATGAAGCCAAAGAAGCCTACCAGAAAGTTATTAATGATTACAAATTCGGTCAGTGTTGGGATAACGGCGGATGGTTCTGGAAGCCGGCGGAAGCTGCCAAGGAACGCTTGGACGCGATCAGCAAGGGTATCAACATTGATTTTGGCGACATGAAATCTTCTACCTTGACCACCAAGGCATGGGAAGCTTACAACAAGAACGATCTCGAATCTGTTCTGTTGTATACCAATAAATGCATCGCAACTTATGGTGAAGAAGCTAAGAAGATGCAGGCTTCTCTTAAAGATTTTCCAAAAGGAAGCAATGAGGAGATCTTCAAGAACTGGGCGCTTAATGATGTCGCGACCTGCCTTTTCATCCAGGGCGAAGCCTATCGCAAGGCAAAAATGATGGATGAAGCCAAAGAAGCCTACCAGAAAGTTATTAATGATTACAAATTCGGTCAGTGTTGGGATAACGGCGGATGGTTCTGGAAGCCGGCGGAAGCTGCCAAGGAACGCTTGGACGCGATCAGCAAGGGTATCAACATTGATTTTGGCGACATGAAATCTTCTACCTTGACCACCAAGGCATGGGAAGCTTACAACAAGAACGATCTCGAATCTGTTCTGTTGTATACCAATAAATGCATCGCAACTTATGGTGAAGAAGCTAAGAAGATGCAGGCTTCTCTTACGGAATATCCGTGGGAAAATAACGAAAAGATCTTTTCTTTCTGGGCCTTGAACGATGTTGGAACCTGTTTCTTTATTCAAGGTGATGCGTATAAAAAAGCAGGAAAGGTAAAAGAAGCTGAGAAAGCCTTTGATCAATTGATCAAGGGGTATTATTTTGCTCAAGCCTGGGATCCTCAGGGTTGGTTCTGGAAGCCTTCAGAAGCAGCTGAGCAAAGATTAGAAGAAATGAAGGAAAATCAATAAGTCTTTATATCCAATAGACTTATATTTCTTTTAGAAATTAAATATTTTAACATAAAGGGCTTTTATGCATAAAGTCATCTATCTCTTTTTGATCTTTTTTCTCGTTGCTCTTTCTGGCTGCGAGCAAGGCGCCAAGTCGAAGAGCGGAGCGCAAGACAGCAGCAAGCAAGATGTTCGTTTCGATCCTTTTCCTATTTATACAAACATTGGCTCAAGAGACAATCATTATGTTCCATCAGGGTTTATGCCTGACGGGCAATGCATCAGCCTTGACAATCGTTGGCAAGAGGGTTGTCATAGCGATCCTACCTGTATCAAGATCTCCTACGATGTGACGTGTTCTCAGAAAGGATCCAGATGGGCGGGTATCTATTGGCAAAATCCCGCGCATAATTGGGGTGGCCGTAAAGGTGGTTTTAACCTGTCAGGCGCTAAAAAATTGACGTTCTGGGCAAAAGGTGAGAAAGGCGGCGAGCGCATTGAGGAATTTAAGATGGGAGGTATTTCAGGGGATTATCCTGATACTGATACCGCCTTCATTGGACCCGTTATTTTAACGCCGGAATGGAAGCAGTATAGCATTGATCTGCGAGGCAAGGATCTTTCTTACGTAAGTGGAGGTTTTTGTTTTACGACCAATGTCGAGGTCAACCCTGAATCGATCGTTTTCTTTTTAGACGACATGCGTTACGAATAATTTTTTGTTAAGGATACATTTTTCAAAAGAGGTAGAGCATTCTACCTCTTTTTTATTTTTAGTCATATGAAAAAATTCTTTGTTTTGCCTTGAGTTCGTAAAAATTGTTTGATATAGTAAAATTGTTTCTTATATATTATATTAAACGTTTTAAACAAAGAGGGGAAAAATGTCCAAAGCCGCGAAACAAGTAATTATCATCTTAGGGCTGCTGTTGGTTGTAAGTATCTTTTTTGCCTTCTCGACATTCAGCCAGAAAGCCGCAATCGAACAAACTGCCGCGCAACTCCAAGGAGAAGTTACGGGATACAAGAAAGACATTGCCACTCTTGATCAAAAACAAAAAGAAATTTTAGGGGAGAACGATCGTATCAAGCAGCAAGCGGCCGATGTTACGAAACAAAAAAATAAACTACAAGAAGAAGTTGATAGCTTAACGAGAAAAATGAAAGATTTTGAAAAGCGCGTTAGTGACGCTATGAGCGAGAGAGATGAGCTAAAAGATCGTTATAGCAAGGTTAGCCGTGAGCGTGATGAAGTGATGTCAAGGTTGCAGGAAACAGAAAGAAAACTTTCAGAGGCGCAGAAGAAAGCAGAATCCGCGATCGCTATTGCCACGCCGGCGACTGCCGTAATCGATGAAAATAAACAGCTTGAGAGCCATTGGGCTCAAGTGCTTAAAGAAAAAGCGGATCTTAGCTTGCGCATTGCCAAACTGGAAGATGAGTTGAATCAGAGCGCTTTGGATGTGACGGAGCTGAAGAAAAAGAATTCTGATCTAACGCTTGAGATCAGCGCACTTCAGCAAGAACGCGAAGATCTGCAACAGCAGATCAAACGTGGTCAGGATATCGCGGACAACGTTTCTCTGGACCTTGTGCGTGAAAAGAACGACAAGAAATTCGTTGGCTCTCAGCTAGACAAGATGAAAGAGGAAAATCTAGCCTTGCGTGCCCAAGTCAAGGAGTTGGGTTCTATGAAGATCGTCCTTGAAAAAAGCATCGCGAAATTGCAAGAAGATAAGCTGACGATCGAGAAAAAATTGGCTCAATCAGAGACCGTGATTCAAGAGCGCCTTGATGATGTTCTCAAGCTCAAAGAAGATATTAATCGAAAAGTTTTATCAGAGAACAAACCCCAAGAGGTTATTTTGCCTCCGATTATCGTCAACGGTTCTGGTGCTGTGGCGGATAAGCCCGCTGAATCTAGGCACGTGAATGTTTCCGGCGAGATCGTAAGCGTTAACCAAGAGAACAATTTTGTTATCGTAGACCTTGGACAGAAAACAGGCGTTAGCATCGGTGATCGCTTAAGCGTTTATCGAGGAGCGGCTTATCTTGGCGAGGTCGAGATCATTCAGGTTCGCGCGGATATTTCAGCAGCGGACATCAAAAAACAATCATCGCCATTTCAAACAGGCGACATTGTAAAATAATTCCCGTGAGCGTTAAAAAAGTTAGCATTGAAGATGTTGCACAGCGAGCCGGCGTGTCCATCACGACCGTTTCCCGTGTTATTAATAATTTTCCTACCGTTTCCAAGAAAAACCGTGCCAAGGTCGAAGAAGCAATCGCTCACCTTAATTTTAAACCAAATGTAAGCGCTCAGCGTCTCGCACGTGGACTTAATACCGCGGTTGGTTTGGTCATGCCTGGCTACCCTGGCATTTTTCATTCTTTCTATGCGATCGAGATCATCCGTGGAATCGGACATGCATGTGAAACGCTTCATTTGGATCTTGTCTTTCATATTACCAATGGCATGAATCCTTTGAATACTAGCAATGTTGGCGGCGTTATTTTTGCAGATATCATTGAAAACCGTAAACAGCTAGAGTCGATCCTCTCGGAAGGGATCCCATGCATGGTTATCAACAACATCGTAGATGATCTTAAGGTGAACTTTATTGCTGTCGATAACTTAAAAGGCGCAGAGATGGCGGTCGATTACCTTTTTGGGTTAGGCCACACGAAGATCGCAACGGTGACAGGAAGCCTGCAAACACAAGGCGGTGTTCATCGTTTTGATGGATATAAAAGCGGCCTGAAGCAAAAAGGTCTTGTTTTTACGGAAGATTATGTGTATGAAGGTGATTATTCTCGTCGGTCCGCGAGAATAGGCCTTGAGAAGTTTTTGTCTCTTAGAGAGAATCGTCCAACCGCCATCTTTGCCGCTAGCGATGATATGGCATCAGAGATCATTAACGTGGCCATTGAACAAGGGCTCAGAGTCCCTAGGGATCTTTCCGTGATCGGTTTTGATGACAACCCTATAGGATTGTATGGCTCTGTAAGCTTAACAACTATTCGACAACCTCTTTTTAAAATGGCCGAGGAGGCTGTGAGGCAGCTGAACGCGATCGTTTCCGGACGTCGACATTCACCTGTTAAACAAGTCTTGGCGCCTGAGTTAGTGGTCCGAGAGTCGTGCGCATCCCCAGGCGCCTAAAACGACCCATTTTTCCCGAACTGAATGATTGACAATTTTTGATTTAAAAGTTATTCTGTTTAGCGCTTATCATAGGACAGGATGTATTTTTTGCAGGGATTTGCTATGAATAAATTCATTATGATCATGATGTATGCGTTGTGGACCCTGACCTTGATCGGGATCTTGGTGGTGACGTTCACAAGCTTCCAGTATCCAGACCTTAATATCGTTGTCCTCTTGTTGACCGTTTTCGCTTTAATCAACACCTATTTTTCTCTTAAACATAAATAGAGTTATTTTATGAAGCAGTATGAATGCATTGTCGTTGGCGCTGGCCATGCAGGTATTGAAGCTGCCTTAGCAGCAAGCCGCATGGGATGCAAGACGCTTATCATCAACATGTCATTTGATACCATTGGCGAGATGAGCTGTAATCCAGCGATCGGTGGTGTTGGAAAGGGTCAACTTGTTAAGGAGATCGACGCTCTTGGCGGAGAAATGGGGAGGGCCGCTGACGCGACGGGCATTCAATTCCGCCGGCTTAACGCTTCTAAAGGTGCCGCGGTGAGATCCTCTCGCTGTCAGTCAGATCGAAAAAGATACAAACTTTATATGCAGGATGTCGTTAAGCATCAAGAAAACCTAGAGTTCTTTGCGGGCAAGGTCGGCGATATATTGGTGCAGGATGACAAAGTGATCGGTATTAAGACAGAGGATGGCACGCCTATCTTAGCCGCGACGGTCATATTGACTCCTGGGACTTTTTTGAATGGCAAGGTTCACATCGGGCCAAAAACTTTCTCTGCTGGGCGCATCAACGAAGAGGGCGCGACGCTTCTTGCGCGTTCTTTGAAAGATAATGGGTTTCGCTTGATGAGTTTTAAGACTGGAACACCGCCGCGCTTAGATGGCGAGACGATCGATTTTCAGCATTTGACGCGCCAAGACTCAGACGACCCTCCGCTGCCATTCTCGTTTGCAACTGCCAAGATCCCCTTGGAGCAGAAATTGCTGCCTTGCTATATAACGACGACCAACGAAAAGACGCATGATATTATTCGGGCTAATCTTCATTTGTCCCCTATGTATTCAGGCAAGATCCAGTCAACGGGTGTGCGGTATTGTCCTTCTATTGAAGATAAGCTTGTAAAATTCGCGAGCAAGCAACAGCACCATGTCTTTTTAGAGCCCGAAGGATTGGACACGAATCTTTATTATCCGAATGGCATTTCAACAGGATTGCCGGAGGATGTTCAGGAAAAAATGGTTCATTCGATCAAAGGATTGGAGCGCGTGAAGATCGTTCGCTTCGGTTATTCCATTGAGCATGATGTCATTGACGCCACACAGTTGAACGCTAGCTTGGAGAGCAAGCATCTTTTGGGGTTGTTCTTTGCGGGGCAGATCAATGGAACGACTGGATACGAAGAAGCTGCCGCGCAGGGGATCGTCGCTGGGATCAATGCCGCGCTGAGGGTCAAGGGCCAAGGCTCTTTTGTCTTAGGCCGTGATGAAGCGTATATCGGCGTTTTGATCGATGACCTTATTACCAAGGGAACACAGGAACCCTATCGAATGTTCACGTCTCGCGTAGAATATCGCTTGCTTGTTCGAGAGGATAACGCTGATAAGCGTATGGCTAGTTACGCGCATCAATTCGGCCTCATGAGCGAGGAACAATATAAGAGGGTTGAGGAAAAGTATGCCACGGTCGATCAAATGATCAGCCAACTAAAGGAAAAGAGAGTAGCTCCAGGGCCGCAGATGGACGATCTCTTTGAGAAATATAAAAGCGCGCCTTTACGCCATGTTGCGACCCTAAGTGAGGTCCTTAAGCGTCCTGAGATGACTTTTGATGCGATCGCTGATCTGATAGAGGATAGGGTAGGATTTTCGCGGGAGGTGATCGATCAGGTCGAGTATGATATTAAATATGAAGGATTTATCGCCCGTCAGAAGAAAGACATCGAGAAATTTAAATACTTGGAAAAGATCAAGATCCCCATTGAGATCAATTATGAGGAGATCTTTAGCTTGTCCATTGAAACGCGGCAAAAACTGCAGCGTTTTAGGCCAGCTACCTTGGGTCAGGCTAACCGTATTTCAGGGGTAACCCCAGCCGCTATCTCAATTTTAATGGTATATCTCAAGAAGCGTTCTTTAGAACAAGAAGGAAGGAAATGATCCTCAAAGGTTTTTACTTTATCACGGATCACGTGTTGACACGGCAAGGGGTTGTAAGAGATGTCCAGAGCGCTTTGAAAGCAGGGGTGGCAGCTGTTCAATATCGTAAGAAAGACGGAGATAAGGATTTGATGATCGCTGAGGCCAAAGAGATCCGTCGTCTTTGCCAGAAGGCCCTGTTCATTGTTAATGATCTTCTTGATGTAGCTGAGGCTTCTCAGGCAGACGGGCTGCATATTGGCCAGATAGATATTCCTTGCGTTCAGGCGCGCGCAGTTCTTGGGCGCGAAAAGATCATTGGTGTTAGTGTTGCTAGCCTTGATCAAGCGCAGCGTGCCTATGATATGGGAGCTGACTATCTTGGAGTTGGTCCGATCTTCGCGACAGCGACTAAGAAAGATGCTGCCTTGCCTTGTGGCACCGCATTGATCCGCAGCATTAAAAAGATATGTCCTTTGCCAATTGTGGCGATCGGTGGCATTACACTTGAGAATGCGGCAGAAGTCCTTGAAGCGGGAGCGGACAGCCTTTGCGCTATTTCTGCAACGGTCGCAAGCGTAAGCGTCCAGGAGAGCATTCAGCTTTTTAACAAGGTCTTTGAGAGGAAGGATAGTCGGTAATTTCTTTATCGTCGGTAAAAAAGCAAAAAACTGGTACCAAAAAAAATCTTGATTATTTTTGTTTTGCGGATATACTTTTAAACAATCTTTTGATAATAAATGTCACAGATGGCTTAAAAAATATTATTTTTCCTTGCATTTTAATCACGTTTTTATAACATAAGTAGTGAAAGCATTACTTAGCGATCAGAAAGGAAGGATACAATCGATGGCCAATCAAGTTTTTGGTTATCAGCTGTTGCTCGATCTTTACGGATGCAAAGAGGGAACATGTGACGATCTTTCATTATGCTATCAGTTTCTCGATGAGATCGTTGAGAAGTTGGGCATGGAAAAACAGTCACCGCCAAGCATTTTTCGAAGCGATGCTACACGTTTTCCCGATAAGGCCGGTCTCTCGGGTTGGGCGCCTTTAATCGAAAGTTCGATCGTTATCCACACACTATCCCCTAAGAATTATATTTCTATTGATGTCTATTGTTGCAAAGCCTTTGATTCAGAGGTAGCGCGAGAGATGTGCCGTAAATTCTTTAATCCTTCCAAGATCGATGACCAGTATATCGAGCGCGGCTTGGATTATTACAAAACAGATAGCACGTATCATACGATGACCGTTACCAGAAATACTAGCGAAGAACCTGAGGTTGTTCTAAGTCGTAAATAGTTTCTGCAAAAAAAGGTGTGTCAGGGCCCCGCAGAGATCCTGCGGGGCCCTTTTCATTTTCGCAAGATTTCTTTTACTCCTAAAGATCACCATGATACAATCAAGTCGCTTTTTAAATGAGGCCATTTCTTAACAGAAGGATGTCCATGACTAAGATCAATGAACTTATTGAGTGGGATTATTTGGGATCACATTGCAGTCTGTATATCAAGCATTTCCGCGATGAAGAAGGCAACAAGGGTGTGACGATGATCTTTGAGGATGTCACGCACGATAAGGTTGCGGAGATCGTTATCCCCGCGCGGAAATTCTCGACATTTTTACGCGTTATCAATGACAGCAATCGGTATTCCAATAGCATTCTCCCGTAACCGGCCTTAGCTAACATAGGACACATTAACGCGAAAGGATCCCCGTTATGTGTTGTTCTGGATCAAAGATCGTTTTTGTTGTTGCCTGGTGTTCTTTATTTGCCGCAGGCCTATTTCTTTTCTATTTTCTTAAAAGCCGTCATCATTTTATTTTATTGCAAGCCCAAGCGATCAAACGCGGCGGCACGATGAGCTCTCACGCGCTGATTTTTCCTAAGCTTATTTTTCACTGGCAGAATTATCAGATCACATCGTTTATTACCTTGCCGGCAAAAACAAATCCAACTTTTGTCGTTGTGTCTGTCGCCGTACATCCCATCAAGCCGTGTGGTTTTGTTGTTGAACGTAGAAATCCTTGGATCCCAGGCCTGAATATTGTTTTTGGATCAAAGAAAATACCCACAGGATCCCTTATTTTTGACCAAGAGTTCACTGTTTTGAGAAGAGGCAACGAAGATCTCGGGCCGATCCTTGATCCGCAGGTCCAAGAGATGCTGTTGGCTATTAAAGCGCAGAACCCTTTGATCAGCCTTGAGAAGAGTGTCCTGACCATCCGTGCGACACATTCAGCGCACAACGCGCAAGAGATCGAGGCGCTGATTGATCTTGCGATCGTTTTCCTTCAGCGATTGAAAGACCTGTCTTTTATTGTTTAGGCCGGATTTATGGCTTATAAGCCAACGAACAACCTTTTTAAGATCCTTGGCGTTACCATTGCCGCTGCGTGCTTATTTTTTTATATCTTTATGAACAATAAGGATCTTCCGAGGAGGGCCTTTTTAAGGGTCAAGGGCCAGCTCATTGATGTCCATTTGCAAACTCGCCAGACCCAAGGAGCAGCCGCTATTGTCAAAACAGAGCGATGGGGTCCTGGGCAGACAGCTATTATTGTCATTGATATGTGGGATCAGCATTGGCATCAATGTCGCATCGGCGATCGTATCCAGGAACTAGCGCCAGCTATTAACTGTTTTCTTGTTGCGGCACGAAAGAAAAACATCCTCGTTATCCATGCCCCTAGCGACGTTGTGTGGCATTATGAAAGTCATCCCGCGCGCAAAAAAGTCCAGAAAATTCCTCAAGCAAAAGGCTCAAGGGATTTTTTCAGCAAAGAAAGCAAAGGCCTGCCCATTGAAAGCCGAGAAGAAGGGCAGCAAATAGATGCCTTGGTCCAGGGCTGTTCATGGGGTTGTGTCCGAGGCCAGCCCTGGACACAACAAAACGAGGTGATCAAGATAAAAGATCATGATCTCATAACAGCCAAGGGTGGCGAGATCTGGAGCATCCTCGAGTTTTATGGCATCAAAAATATTATTGTTGTTGGAGTTCACGCGGATGGCTGTATTCTTTCGCGCAGCTTTGGCTTGCATAATCTTGTGCGATCAGGCAAGAGGGTTGTCTTGTGCCGCGACCTTACGGATGTCCTTTACGATGACCAGGGCAGGATAGGCGTTCATGCTCAAGCTCTCCAGAAGGCCCTTGTGTATATTGAAGAGAATATTTGCCCAACGATGTTATCAAGCGACATTACATATAAACCTTCGTTCCAGTTTGTCGATCGGTGACGTGTTTGTTTTTGGCTTATTTTTTTTGCGTGGAACTTTTTGCTCCTAAGGCTTGTCTAAGATAATGAGGAAGAGATATGGTCGACATCGCTCGCGAAACAATAGAACGCGCGGCCCAAGGGGACATGGCAGCTTTTGAAGAAATTTATAAAGCCGCAAGCCCTTTTGTGTATAACGTTGCTTTACGCATTGCGTCTAACAGCATGGACGCGCAAGAGGTCACACAGGATGTTTTTATGAAAATTTATCACAATTTGAAAGATTTTCGGTTCGCTTCAACGTTTAAAACATGGGCTTATCGGATAACGGTCAACATGGCGATCAGCCATTATCGTAAGCGCGCCAAGGAAAAACAAAGTCGTGTTTATAATGAATATATTTTAGAGTCGACGCCTTCGGATTCTTCAGCGGATGAAAAAGCTCTGCAGGGCGATCGCGAGGTACAGCTTAATGCTTTGCTCAGCGCTTTGACACCGGAGCATAGAACTTGTTTAGTTTTGCGTGAAATCGAAGGGTTGAATTATCAGCAAATGGCAACTGTCTTAAAGATTCCTATCAATACTGTGCGCTCGCGGCTTAAGCGCGCGCGCCAATCCTTATGGGAACAAGCCAGAAAGGAGCCTAAAAATGACTTGTGATGATATTAAAGATATTTTAAAAGGTGATTATTTGGATGGTGAGCTTAGCGTCCAAGAGCGCGAGTTTGTCGCGCGGCATTTGGCTCAGTGCGCGGCTTGTAGAGTCTTTGAGGAGGACCTGCAGACGCAGCGACGCATTTTCCAGCAAGCTGTCTATAAAAAACCGCCGGCACAGATATGGAATAATGTTCAGGCTGCCATCGAGAAAGAACAAATAGCTCAAGAGCGGAGCGTGAAGGGACGCTTAATATCGTTTTTCGAAATATTGTTTGCGCCGCGCCCTTTTTTTGCCTTAGGCAGTGCGTTTGCGATCGTTTTTCTTGTCATTACACTCACTATTGGCCTTCGGTTTAACCAACAACAATTGAGCCATGCGGAAAGTTTGACGAACTTTGTCAGCTATGATGTTCGTATGGAAAATTCAGATTTTGTATCGGACTTTGGAACTAACATCGAAAAATTTCTTTTGTAGGGAACTTTTTGATGATCAGCCTTGTCAAAGGAAGTGAAAGGGGGTGCGCAATGCACAGAATTAAAACGATGATCGCTGTCAGCGTTGCTACTTTTTTTATGGCGGGGGTGGCTTTTGCTCAGCCCATGGAAGAAGGAGTGGCTTATCGCCAAAAGAATATCAAGGAGGCCATACATAAAAAGCTTGGCTTGACTCCAGAGCAGCAACAAAAGCTTGAAGAAAATCGTAAGGCCCAGGAGGAAGCGATGAAAAAACTCCATGAAGGGATGAAGCAACAGCGAGAAAAACTTCAAGAAGCACTGAAGAACCCAGAAGCCACCCGAGCGAGCGTTGAACCTATCGTTACGGAAATGAAATCGTTACAGGCACAATTGATCGATCAGCGCATGAACGGGATTTTTACAGCAAAGTCTATCTTGACCCCAGAACAATTCGCGCAGTTCAATGAAATGGCTGGGAAACATTTAGCAGCAGGAAAAGGAAAGATGCGCGAAAGATCAAAGCAGCGTAAAGGAACGTGGTTCCGAAAAGGCGACGATGAAGATCTTTTTGACGAGCCACCGCTTCCACCGTCACAGGAGGAATAAATTCGATCAAGGGGTATTGCAGGGAATCGTGCAGAAAAAAAGGCCAAGGAGAGTTGTTCTCCTTGGCCTTTTTAAAGACGGATCTATACGCCCAGCAGGGCTCTTAAGGTTGTTCGTGCGGTATCCATGATACCGTTGGATTTTGTGAAAAGATGATCGTATTCGTTGCTAAAGACAATATATTGCTTCTCAAATTCTTTATCGCTGATATTGTCAATTTTCTTAGGCTGCTTGATCTCTCGCCAGAGCAATGACAACATTCGTTCGATCCGCTCGATCTGATCAATGCAACTTCGGTAGTTCCTGAACGATTTGTTATCGGATAGGGTTCCTAGAAGAGGCGTGGCGATATTGTACCGCCATTTGGCCTCATCATAATTCCAGCTTTTAATAAGAAAATTTAATGTTTGCTCATAAGCAAAGTTGCGATGATTAATGATCAGATCGCGCAAGACAGATGTTTTGATGTTCAAGAATTCTGATCGAGGCCTGTTTAGAGGTAGCGATTTAATGCTCTTTGATATTTCCGGGAACCAGTTGGCCAAAAGAGAATATGTTCCATATGTATCTACTAAGCTTTTGGCGCTATATTGATCACCGGTACGAAAATCCCCGATCGCGATATCCGCTTCCGAGGTCTCGATAAAGCTGCTGAGATTCTCGTAAAAGTCCGTGTCTTCTTCCACAAAGTCAATATCGCCAGGTATCTGAACGATCCTGTCAACGTTGGGGTGATTATCCAGGATGTGCCCCCACCCCGCGAGCCATGTTTGGCATGTGTCCACGGACCAGGTTTGCAAGACCTCAAGATTCCCGCACCGTTCATCTTTTAAGAAAGACGCGGCATGCTGGCGGATAATAGTATCTCTGGGGAGGACGACGATCGGTTTTGGGTCGATCTCTTTGCACTTATCGATGGTCCACCAGAAATACCATTCACACTTTTTATTGTTCTCATATCCCAAATAAGGGAAAATGATCAGCGGTTTTGCGTTCATATGTTTTGAGTTAGTCTTTTTAACCATGCTGTTATCGATCAATGGTTTTAAGCCTTTCCTCTGCGCTGTTCAAGCTGCTTGCGAATATCATACGCCTTTTCTTCAGAGATTTCAAATCGCATGATAATAAAGATCGCCGCGAGCGATGTGACGATTGGAATGCCAACATCGCAAACCCTCATCCAGAATAAAGCGTTGACCGATTGCCCAAGCCCTAGAGATTCTTTGAACCCTATAACATTAAACATGATCCCCGCGATCAAAGAGGCGAGTGCTACGCCCAATTTGACCATCCACCAGTAGACCGCGCTGAAGGTCCCTTCACGGCGCTCGCCGGTGTTAAGCTCATCCAGATCGCAGACATCAGCGACCATGGAGTTCATCAAGGTGAAAAGCGAGCCTAGCCCGAATGTGACAAAGGGAGCCGCGATGAATAACAGATAAGGATTGTTCGGGTTGTATCCGATCCATTTTAAGGCATATCCGAGGATCGAAAGAGGGATCGTAATGAAAAACGTATTGCGTTTGCCTAAATGGGCGGAGAGCCGCGCGGTCAGATAAATAACACCCATACTGCATAATGCGCTAAATGATCCATACCACCCCAGCAGGGTCCCGCCCTTGGAGTAAGCTTCGCCGATCGAGGCAGCGCCTTGGTAGACATAGAAGAAAACAACATATGCGGTAAAAGAAGACGCGAGCATAAAACCGCCAAAAATGAGTAGGGTCGCCAAGCACAGCTTGACGAAGGGCCAACATTTTAAGGCGATACCCACACCTTTAAAGAATTTTTTCATGACGTTTAGGGCGCCGCTGACATCAGGCTTAGGCAGCTTCCCAAAATGTTCTTTATTGAAAAGAGCTGGGAACACGCCTCCAAAGATCAAGCAGGCCCCAATGATGATCGCCAGAACGCGCACACCATGCACGCCGTCTTTGAACCACGCGGCATTGTGCATGATCGGCCAGCTCCAGGGAGCGATGAACCACGGCAATTGCCCAACAAAACTGCTAGCCGCCTGCAGACGGGTACGTTCATGATAATCAGGCGTCATTTCATAGCCTAAAGCGATCCATGGAATAGAGAAACAGGTAAAACACAGGAAAAATAAAAGCTGAAGAGAGAGAAAGTAAGTGAAATAGAACATCTCGCTATGCCCTTTGTGAAGCTGGAACATCAAGGCAAAGAGAATACCTCCGGTAATAGCTCCAAACAGGATCAACGGCCTGCGACGACCCCAGGGGGTTCGTAAATTATCAGAAAAATAGCCTGTGACCGGATCTGATACCGCGTCAAAGATGCGGGGAAGAAATCCAATAAAACCGACCAAGGCGGGGTTGATCCCAAGCCCAAGATTTAAGATCATGACCATTTGTCCCGCGAATGCGGATTGAGCGGTGTTGGCAAAAGCTCCCATGCTGTAGGCGGCTTTCTGAAAGAACGAGATACGGTCTTCTTTCGCGGTGACATGGTGGACTGTCTGGTGAGCTGCATTTCCCATCCATTACCTCTTTTCTGTTTAAGATGAATACGATATTGATCCTGTGCGGCAAAGAAGTTTTGATTATAACAAACTAATTTAACGCGCACAATCAATTTATCACAAAGCCTCTGAATTCTTTCATGATAGGCCTTTGCCATGAAAAAAGACTTCCAATATATATATATTGATATAAAATATATAAATATTTTCTATATCGCTTCCTACTCTGAGCCTAAAGGGGCCAAGGGTCAGATTTTAGTGGCGAACGGAGCAAAAAAGTCCGCAAACATTTAAAGAGAGATTTATGAGTTACGATATCAACGAGATAAAGAATATTGAATCCAAATGGCAAAAGGCCTGGAAAGCAAATAAGACCTTTTGTGCAAAAGCGGATCCCCAAAAGCCAAAATATTATGTCCTGGAAATGTTCCCATACCCATCGGGTAAGATCCACATGGGTCACGTGCGCAATTACACGATCGCTGATGTCATTGCCCGTATGAAGAAAATGCAAGGCTTTAATGTTCTGCATCCAATCGGCTACGATGCTTTTGGCCAGCCGGCAGAGAACGCCGCGATCAAACATAAGACCGACCCTTCCAAATGGACCTACCGTTGCATTAGCGAAATGCATGAAGGTTTTGAAAAGATGGGCTTTTCTTACGATTGGGATAGGGAGATGGCGACTTGCGACAAAGCTTATTACAAATGGAACCAGTGGATATTCTTAAAAATGATGGAAAAAGGCCTCGCGTACAAAAAGGCCTCAGGTGTCAATTGGTGTCCCAGTTGCGAGACAACGCTCGCTAACGAAGAAGTCGTTAACGGCGGATGTTGGCGCTGCAAGACAGAAGTTGTGCAAAAAGACCTTGAGCAGTGGTATTTGAAGATCACGCATTATAGCGAAAAGCTCTTAGAAGACCTGGATACATTAAAAGATTGGCCCAGCCGCGTCATCGCGATGCAAAAGAACTGGATCGGCAAAAGCTTGGGCGTTGAAATATTCTTTAAAATCGAGGCGACTGCTGAGATCTTGTCTGTTTTTACGACCCGTCAGGATACGATCTTTGGGGCTACTTACGTTGTCCTCGCTCCGGAACATCCTCTCGTTGCGAAACTCATCAAAGGTACCTCAAAAGAAAAAGAAGTTATGGATTTTATCAAAAAGATGAGCTTGCTCAGCAAGGCTGATCGCGTTGCCGAAGGGTTGAAGAAAGAGGGGATCTTTACCGGGCTTTATGCTATCAATCCGGTTAATAAAGAACGCGTTCCTGTTTGGATCGCGGATTATGTTTTAATGGAATACGGCACGGGTGCGATCATGGCTGTTCCTACACACGATCAGCGTGATTTTCTTTTTGCCAAAGAGCATAATCTTCCGATGAAAATTGTTATTCAAGACCCAAGCCGTCCGGGTATTGCCGCAAGTGATTTAACTGAAGCTTATGCAGCCGAAGGGGCCCTCGTCAACTCGGGCCCATTCAACGGCATTCACAATATTGAATCACTCCAGAAAATTGCCGACTGGATGGAAAAGGAAAAGATCGGCAAAGCCGTGACGCATTGGCGCCTGCGCGACTGGCTTATCTCTCGCCAGCGGTATTGGGGAACGCCCATTCCTGTTATTTATTGTGATGCTTGTGGTATTGTCCCTGTGCCGGAAAAAGACCTGCCTGTCGTTTTGCCGGAAGATATCAAGATCACCGGCGAAGGCGGAAGTCCTTTGGCTAAAAGCGAGAAATTCGTTCATGTCAAGTGTCCCAAGTGCGGTAAGCCATCCCGGCGGGAAACAGACACAATGGCGACATTTTTTGATTCGTCATGGTATTTCTTGCGTTACGCGGACGCGCACAATGACAAAGAAATTTTTGACAAAGCTCTGGCCAAATATTGGATGCCGGTGGATCAATATATCGGCGGCATTGAGCATGCTATCTTGCATCTTTTGTATTCACGTTTTTTTACGAAATTTTTAAAAGATTTAGGATGGATCAATTTCGACGAACCCTTTACTCGGCTGTTGACCCAAGGCATGGTCCTTAAAGACGGCGAGGTCATGAGCAAGTCCAAGGGGAATACCGTTGACCCGGATGCGGTGATAGAAAAATATGGAACAGATGCTTTAAGACTTTCGATTTTATTTGCAGCCCCACCAGAAGATCAGCTTGAGTGGAGCGATAGCGCATTAGATGGTTCTTTAAAATTTTTATCGCGAGTTTATAGATTAGCCGAAAGATACGGAGATGGTCAGACTTCGGAAAATAAGACAGACATAGAAGGAGATAAAATTGTAAGACGAGAATGTCATAAAGCAATAAAGAGTTTCACTGAATACATCGAGACTGGGTTCAAGTTCAATGTCGCCATTGCCAGCGTCATGATACTTTTAAATATAATCGATGACTATACTGATAAATTGAGGGGTGTGATTATTCTTAGTGAAGCGACATTTAATGAAGTTATTGAAACAATTATTTTGCTTTTGTCCCCAATTACGCCGCACCTTTGCGAGGAACTTTGGCGGGAAAAATTGGGCAAAAATGATAAAAGCATCAGCGATATTGCTTGGCCTGTGTTCGATGAAAAAGCGCTAGAGCTCGAGAATGCTTCCATTATCGTTCAGATCAACGGCAAGCTGCGTGGTAAATTTGATGTTCCGCTTAATTGTCCTGAAGACGAGCTCAAAGAAATTATTTTTGCCAATGAAAAGATCAAGGCGCATCTCGCCGGCAAGGACATCAAGCGTTTCATCGTCGTGCCGAATAAGATCGTGAATATTGTGGTGTGATTAAGGAAGCCCTATGGTTACTTGTCTGCCTTTTGGCAGAAGAGCAGCCTTGGGTAAATTCAGCCAGATAACTTAGGAAGCGTTGGCGCTTCGTAAGTTATGGCTTCATTTAAGGATCGAGGAGAAACATGTCAACATTTCTTTGGGAACCAAGCTTTGAAGTTAATATTAAGATTATTGATGAGCAACATAAGAAATTAGTGGAAACCGTTAACATCCTTTACGATTCGATCGTTTCAGGCGAAAGCCCAAAAGTTTTGTTTACCATTTTTGAGCGTATGGTGGAATATGTAACGTTTCATTTTGAAACTGAGGAAGAGCTGATGACCGGGCTAAACTTTCCAGGCCTCCAAGAACACAAGCATGAGCACGAGGAATGCACAAAAAAAGTTCTAGAATTTAAACATAAATTCGAGAATGGAGAGAAAGCGATCTCCATTGAATTAATTTCATTTTTAGTTGATTGGATCCACCATCACCTTTTGTGTGTAGATATGAAGTACGCCGCATTTTTTAAAGAAAAAGGAATTACTCCAAGAGTGTAGTGCTTCATCGTCATTGCGAGCAAGATCGTGAATATTGTTATGTAATTCGTGTGGTTCCGCATTAAGAATGCGGAGTAAATTCGGCCGAACGATTTATGTTCCTCACTTCGTTCGTCCGTAAATCGTGGCCTCTTTTATGAAATTTATCGCTGATCTCCACATCCATTCCAAATACTCTCGCGCAACAAGTAAGGACCTCACCCCTGAGCAACTCTATCTGTGGGCGCAGCTTAAGGGCATAACTGTCGTTGGCACAGGGGATTTCTTGCATCCGGGCTGGCTGAAAGAATTAAGGACAAAACTTGAACCGGCCGAAGAGGGTCTTTTTCAGCTAAAAAAAGAATACGCGCAAGAAATGGATGCACAGGTTCCAGCCGCCTGTAAGCGGGATGTGCGTTTTATTTTAAGCGCGGAGATCGCCAACATTTATAAGCGTTTGGATAAAGTGCGCAAAGTGCACAATGTTATTTTCGCGCCAAGTTTTGAGGTCGCACAGAATTTACAAAAGCGTATCGAAAAGATCGGCAACATCCGTTCTGATGGGCGTCCTATCTTAGGCTTAGATTCGCGAGACCTTTTAGAGATCACTCTCGAATCAGATCCTCGATCATTTTTGGTACCGGCACATATCTGGACGCCATGGTTTTCTATGTTAGGGTCCAAGGGCGGATTTGACAAGATGGAAGATTGCTACGGAGATCTTACCCAATATATTTTTGCGCTTGAAACAGGGCTTTCATCAGACCCTGCGATGAATTGGCGGTTAAGTCAGCTCGACCAATGTGTTCTCATTTCAAATTCTGACGCGCATTCAGCACCCAAGCTTGGCAGAGAGGCAAATATTTTTGATACAGAACTTTCCTATGCGGGGATTTTTTTAAGCTTGTCCCAAGACAGTAACAAAGGATTTTTGGGGACGATCGAATTTTTTCCTGAAGAGGGGAAATATCATTACGACGGCCACAGGGATTGCGATATGCGCCTGACCCCTAAAGAAACGATCAACAATAAAGGTTTGTGCCCCAAGTGTGGCAAGCCGGTTGTTGTGGGTGTCATGGCGCGCGTGGAAGAGCTTGCGGATCGGACAGAAGGGTCAAAAGGAAAAAGATGGCGTCCTTACACAAGCCTTATTCCTTTAGAGGAAGTGATCGCTGAAAGCAAGGGTGTTGGCGTGACCGCAAAACCTGTCCAGGAACTTTATCATCGCATGCTCTCAAAACTTGGCGGTGAGATCAATATTTTAAGTGAAGTTCCGTTATCCGAGATCAAAGCGACAGCCGGAGACCTTCTGGCCGAAGGCATCAAGCGTATGCGCGAAGGAAAGGTCACGATCGCGCCAGGTTATGATGGTGAATACGGCATCATTAGTTTATTTTCCGATAAAGAGCGCGCTGCAACCAAAAAAGATCAGCTGACGTTGTTTTAAATGAGCACGTGACTTATGGATGCCTTTGGCGACATAAGTCACATTCGCGAATCTACTTCGCATCAAAGATGCGGAGCTCCAAGAAGCTTAATGATGGAGAGATTGCCTCACTTCTCTTAGGAGCACGATCGCGAATGGGTATGCTGATATCGTTCTTCGCTCAAACATCGCATCCTCCAGATCTTGCTAAAATAAATTAATAAAATCTGTCGTCTACGAAACTCGCGAGAGAACAATATCAGCATCCCCTTTAACCCGGATAGCCTAAAGAGATTGCCTTGATTTGGACAAGACGCTGTGAGGCGAGCGGCAAGGCCTGCGCCAGATGGCTTTGGCGCATCGTGAAGCCGAGCATCGAGCGAAGATTTCCTCGCTGACCCAGCTAACCCTGAAAACATTTAGTGGAAGCTGGGACGTCCAAGATTCCTCTAATATAAGACCAGGGAAATCTTGGCCTGGGGAAAGCAAGCGTTCTTAGGAAAAGCAAGGCAATCTCCCTCAAAGTGCCTTAATTTGACAAGCTTTTTAAGGCGGCTGTTGTAAAATTTTTATTGTGTTCTTCTGTGATTTTTGATATTTTTAACGTGCAATATTTTGAAGCAGAGTAAGCGAGAGTGAAGACATGAAGCGACCGAATGATATCAATGACGCGCAGTGGCAAGCCGTTACGCATCCTGCCCAGCACTTGCTGATCGTTGCCGGCCCCGGAACAGGAAAAACCCATACCCTTATTTATCGTATTCTTTGCGCCTTAGAAAGCTTTCCTGACGATCAAAAAATTCTTGCTGTAACATTTACTAACAAAGCCGCGCAAGAAATGCGCGTGCGCCTTGCGCGTTATTCTTCGTCTAGCGAACAACGTGTGGATGTTGGAACCTTTCACAGTTTTTGTCTTTCGCTGCTGCGTGAGCATGCGTGTGAGGCAGGCCTGCCTGATGATTTTCGCGTGGCCGGACGAAGCGAAGCGATCAAGATCGCGCGAAAGATCTGGAAAGATAAGAAACCAAAAGAAATTGAAGAGATCCTAAAAAGTATTTCTTGGCAGAAAAATACACAGGCCGCTGATGCGCCTGCGCACGCGGTCATTTTGAGAGAGGCGATGCGCCAGGAAAAACTTTTGGACTTTGACGATATCCTGATCGAGGCTGTGCGGCTTTTGCGCGAGCTAAAGGACGTGCGGCAACAAGTTCAGCAGCGCTATGGTGTGATCTGTGTGGATGAATATCAAGATATCAATTTTATCCAACATCAACTGCTCAAACTTTTGAAAGGGCCTCAAGGTGCTTTGACCGCGATCGGGGATCCGCGGCAAGCCATTTATGGATTTCGAGGAAGCGATGTCAAATTCTTTCACACGTTCATGGAAGATTTCGCGCCCGCGCGAACCTTATCGCTATCTGATAATTATCGCGCCAGTGAAAGCCTGCTGAAAGCCGCTGGCCAGGTCATTGAACGATCGAGTGCCGCAAATTTTACTCCGCTTATCGCGCGTATCCATGCCCAGGGGCGTCTGACCGCCTATCAAGCTGTGAGCGAGCGGGCTGAAGCGGAATACATTGTCCACGAGATCGAAAGATTGATCGGAGGCACGAGCTTTTTTTCAAAAGATTCTAAGCGCGTTAGCGTGTGCGAGGCAGAAGGTTTTATATTCGCGGATATCGCGATTCTCTGTCGATTAAAGAGCCAGCAGCGCGTGATCATTGAAGCCTTGGAGAGAAGCGGTATTCCTTATCAGGTTTGCGGAGCGAGGCCATTATGCGAAGAACCTGAGATCGCGGATATGATCGAAGCTCTTTGCGCGATGTCAGAGCAATCCTTAGAAAAAATTACGCAGTATCTTTCTATCCGCAAGAACGACAGCAAAGCTTACGCGCGCTTAGTCGAGCTTGCGCAAGGCGCGGCCGATACTCCGCAATTCCTTTCCGAGATATTCCTGCAGCGTGAGGATGATAACTATGAGGTGAAAGCCGAGAAGGTATCTGTTCTAACGATGCACGCGGCCAAGGGGCTGGAGTTTGCCGTTGTGTTTATCGCGGGCTGCGAAGAGAAGATTATCCCTTTAAGCCAAGATCTTGCTGGCCTTGAAGAGGAGAGGCGCTTATTCTACGTCGCTATGACGCGCGCGAAAACTCTGTTGTATCTGACGCGTACTGCTCAACGACTGCGCCATGGTAAAATTCGGGCCGCGCAAACCTCGCGTTTCTTGGCGGACATCGAAGACCAACTAAAAGACCTGCAGCAGCGGCCAGCACGTAAGTCCACAGACAAACACAGCCAATTAGACCTTTTTGGGAAGCGATGATCGTTTTAACGCGTAAAGAACGTTTGGTCCTTGTTGTTTTGAGCGTGTCGATCGCGGCAGGGTCTTTGGCCAGATACCTTTTCAGATCTTTTCCTGATAGTCAAAAGATCTTTAATGTCGCTAATGATTATCATGAACACCTTAGACTTGATGTCAACCGCGCCAGCGTTGATGATCTGAAGGCGATCCCGTATTTAGGCGAACAGCTTGCCAGGCGCATCATCGCTTATCGTCAACAAAAAGGACACATTCAGGGCCTTAATGAGCTGAACACGATCAAAGGCGTTGGCGCTTTTAAATGGCAGGTCATCAAGAAACACCTCATGGTCCGTCCTTGATATGGAATTTCGCAAGAAACCCTTCGCGTTCTTATTCTGTTTTTTGTCATCGGGTATCGTAATCGGATACGGCACACGTTGGCCCATCACTGGGGTGCTTGGGGCCTACGCGTTCTTTATTATCTTGAGCCTGGCGTTGTCTTATCGTTATCCGCGGGTGTCATTTCTTTTTCTCGCGGTTTCCTTTGTGGCGCTGGGGATGTTATTGTTCCAAGCGCGTGGACCTATGCCGCGCAAGGCCCGGCGCAACGACCTAAGATCTTATTACTATCGAACAGCCACTGTGCAGGGTGTCATTGTTTCCCATGTTCAGAAAAGAAAATTCTTAAGATCGGACAAATATGTTTTTATCCTTGATGTCTGGCGCGTCAAACAAGATGGCGTGTGGCGTGAGCGTCGGGAGAAAGTATTGGCATCGGCCTTTGGGCCGCGGGATCTTTTTTATGGGGATGTGATCGAGGCAAGCGGTAAGCTTTATCCGCCGTTCAATTTTTCCAAGGATACGTTCTCCTACAAGGATCATCTCGCGCGTAAAGGGATCCACACCCTTTTGAGCGTGAAAGCCAAGGCTCCTGTTGTGATCTTAGCGCGGCGCAAAGGAGGCAGGGTCATGCAGGCCGCGATGTGGGTCAAGGAACGATGTAAAGATGTGTTCGTCCGTTATTTAACGGCCAATGAATCCGCGATCGCCCAAGCCATTTTGCTGGGGGATCGTTATTTGGTCCCTAAGGAGCTTAAAGCCCTTTTCGTGTCGACAGGCACAATGCATATCCTGGTCATCAGCGGCATGCATATCGGGGTCATGGCATTCTTGATATTGTTTTTATTCCAAGCGTTATCGATCAAGCGTAGCGTGCGTATCGTTTTGACGATCCTTTCTTTGAGCTTTTACGCGTTGTTGACCGGAGCCCAGCCGCCGGTCTTGCGGGCCACCTTGATGGCGTGTGTTTTTCTTTGCGGGATGCTCTTGGAGCGTCAGGAAGACCATGTGAACTCCTTGGCCTTAGCGGGTGTTGTTTTGTTGTTGGTCAATCCATGGAATTTATTTGATGCTGGATTCCAACTTTCCTTTATGAGCGTTCTTTCGATCCTTTGTTTTTATCCGCCGACCTATCGATTGGCCCGGCATGTTTTGCGCCTAAAGATCCTTACGCGCTGGGCGGATTTTTTTCTGCAGTCTCTGATTGTCTCTCTCGTTGTGTGGATCAGTATCGCGGGGATCATCGCGTATTATTTTCGCCTTGTAACACCTGTGACCGTGATCGCGAACGTTCTGCTGGTACCGCTGTTAGCTCCTATGATGATCTCTTGCGCGGGCCTTGTGATATCAGGGATCGCGGCGCCTTTGATCGCGCCGGCATTCGCGGCCTTGACAAAAATCACTTTCAATACCATGGTCGCGATTGTATTATGGTTAAGCAAGGTGCCTTTTGGATCGATGCGCCTTCCTGTCTTTTGTCTGTGGCAGGCCATTGGTTATAGCGTCGCGGGGATACTTTTCTTTATCCTGATAGGGCGGCTTGCCAAGCGCCTTACTTAATGAACGTGATCATATTCAAGGAGAGAAAATGAAGCAAAAATATTTTTATCTGTTGGCTGTGATCGGTTTTGTTGTTGCCGCGTCCATCAGCTATCGCGCAAGCGAGCGGGCCGCGGGTTTTCACGTATCAGGGTCTTCCTCTCAGGCCCTAAACCGTGCGCGAGAATTTTTTCCTCAAGCACAGTTCATCGCGTCCGCGGACAGCCCTGACCAGTGGATGTTATGCCTGGATGAGGACAGAAAGCCTGCGGGCAAGATCCTTTTGACCAAACCGTTCGTCAATGAGCAAGGCTACAGCGGCGCTGTGCATTTGCTGATCGCCGCGGACCTAAAGGAAAAGATCCTCGGCGTTCAATTGATCGAGCACACGGAAACAGAGGATGTGATCCGTTTTTTAGATGAGAAAGAATTTTTTCGCGCCTGGAATGGTATTTCGGTTCAGGAGGCTTTGCGCAAAGACGTGGACGCCGTATCGGGGGCGACGCTGACGACGCAGGCGATCACGCGCGCGCTTAAGAAACGCTTGGCTCTGCTT
>CAZAOD010000005.1:0-342 GCA_964486675.1 uncultured Planctomycetales bacterium
TGGCAGAAGGTATGGAGCCTCAAAGATCATGGGCGGGACCATGAGGCCATGTTCAGCAAGAAAAGCACTCAGCGTTTTTTGTGGACAGTTTCCAGCCTTGGCAGTAATTATCGGATGACGGAGATCCAGGCTGCTGTTGGAAGGTTGTCATTGGCAAGATTGGAGCAGTGGGTCAAAAAACGAAGAGCGCTTGCTAATATTTTGACAGAAGGGTTTCAGCGTTTACCACAGCTAAGGGTCGCGATCCCTAAGGGACAGGAATACCATGCCTATTATAAATATTATGTTTTTGTCAGGCCAAAAGAGCTCAAGGCTGGGATGAGCCGAGACAAGATCATTGAG